>CAJXVA010000003.1 GCA_913061055.1 uncultured Pseudomonadota bacterium | reverse complement strand
ATCTACACTAGATCGCTCGTCGGCAGCGTCAGATGTGTATAAGAGACAGGCCTGGGAAAGAGGCGGCAAGCTCGGGGCGAGGCCCACGCCTTCGTCACTGCAAACCCCGACGCACCGATGGTCGACAGAATTAATCGTGCATGCGTGACCAAAAAGCCGGAGTCCGGACAGTGACAAGAGTGATGACCTCGACTGCGCTTCGTTCTGGCTTGTTGCTCCTCGCGTCTTATGTGGCCGGGGGCTGTACCAACACGGCTGACCTCGGCGGCGGTACGTCTGGCACCGACGGAGGGTCGGAGGCGAGCGTGACCACCGATCTTGGAAGCTCCACGGGGTCTGCAGAAGCGAGCTCAACCGGGCTTGGAAGCTCGGAGACCGGCGATCCAACCTCCGAATCATCGGACGGATCTTCCACCACCGGCAGTGAAGTCCCCGAAGGAGGACTCGGGCCGCAGGGGTTCGGTTACGTAGAGCTCTCGGACATCGATGGACGAACGTTTGCGTTCGACGACTTCGACGGCGATGGGACGACCGACATCTTGGTGCAGCGTCGGCAGCAGGGGGCGTGGAACCTGCGCACGTTCTCTGGACAAGGGGATGGCACGTTCGTCCCGATGGTCGAGCAGTCGATGGAGGGCTGGGAGTGGGAGCTGAAGACCGGCGACTTCAACGGTGACGGGGCGGTCGATGTCGCGGCGTTTGACGGCTACAACGGCGACTCGTTCGAGCTGGCGCTTGGAGACGGCGCCGGAGGATTCACCGACTCCGAGACCATCCCATTCGAGGGCTTCTACGGCTTCGGCGTGGTTCCGTTCCGCTACGACAACGATGCGGCGCTGGACCTCTTCATTCCCGGAGGCCACAGCGAAGGCGAGCTGGTCATTCGGGGCTTGGCCGAGGGTGGGTTCGAAGAGGCGACTGGGGTTGAGGGAGTTGGCTGCTACGTGAGCGATGCTGTCGGCGCCGATCTTGATGGCGATGGTCTCGACGAGGTCATGGCGTCGGGAAGCTGCAACGCGGTGCCCGAGACGTTCGGCATGGCGACCTACAGCCAGGGACCGGAAGGGTTCGTTCGCGGTGAGCCGCTGCTTGGCAGCGACGGTCCGGTCATCGAAGGCGGAGACCTGGTCGCCGTCGATGTGGATGCCGATGGTCACCTCGACATCATCTCGCCCACGCTGCAAGGCTTGTACGTGTTGCGCGGAGACGGAACCGGAGCGCTGACGCAACCAGTGCGCTGGCCACACCCAGAGGGGTTCGGTGGCGGGTTCGGGCGGCGGCTCGTGTCTCTCGTTTTCGGAGATGACGAGGTCGTGTTCGTCGAGGCGCTGGAGGACGGGGAGGGAGACGCGCTTCTGTTCGTGCCAGATTCCAACGCTGCAGATCCGCTCGACAGCGATCTCGCGCTCACAGAGCTTCAAGTCCAGGGCCGGGTGCTTCGGGCGGAGGACTTCGATGGAGATGGCCGGCCTGACCTCGTCGTGATGATCGGGGAGACGAACGAGGGCGTGTACCGAGGCCATCTGGGCATCTGGTTGTCCGGCGGCTGAGCGCGGGGACGAGCGGGCGTGTGCGCACGTGTCTGGGCGACTCGCATGGATACGGCCCCAGGGCTCTGGCGCAAACAAGGCCCTCGCGGCACGAGGACGGGGTTTTGGGACCGCACGGCGATGGTGGCCAGCTCGCATCGCGCAGGCAATTTGTGGCACAGAGTGTCTTGACCCTCCGTCGCGCGGCCTCCTACCATCGCTGCTTGGTGATGCGGCAAAAGGCTCTGGCTTCTTGGGTGGGATTCTTGGCGGCTCTTTCGAGCGTTGCGTGTGGCGATGATGCGCCGCCCGCAGAGGCGAGCTCGTCGAGTGGAGCGGTTGGGACAACCAGCACCGGGACCTCTGCAACCACCGACGCGGAGTCGAGCACCGGACCCGGTGCGGACTCCAGCGGGACGACCGGCGAGCCCGAGCCGCGTTTGGTCGGAGTGGCCGACCTGCACCTGCACATGTTTGGCGCCGAAGCGTTCGGCGGCGGCTGGCTTCACGGCACGGTGAACGGTGACGAAGAGTCCGCCCTCGGTCCCTGCGACGGGGGCGAGCCCGGAGATCACGCTCGCCTCAAGGAAGACCTGGCGCCGCTGCTCGGTACGTGCCCCGACACGACGGTCGAGGAACTCTCGCAGATGGTCCCCCTCGTCGCGACGATCGTGGGCGGTGGCGGTGAGGTGATCGCAGAGTTCATCGCCAACATCCCCGGTAGCCGCGGCGAGACCGGCGAGCACCTCGATCGGACCGGCGGATTCCCGGACTACGATGGTTGGCCGCGGTGGGACGCCATCGCCCACCAGCAGGTGTGGCAAGGCCACCTGCGCGAGGCCTACGACGACGGCCTGAGAGTGGAAGTGATGTCGGCGGTGAGCTTCGACTGGCTCTGCATGGCGTTGCCCGAGGAAAACCTCACCCGCCCCGAGTGCGACGAGATGGCCGACGTGTTGGTCCAGCTCGAGATGGCCAACACGTTCGCCAACGAGAACGATTGGGTCGAGGTTGCACTCACCCCGGCGGACGCCCGACGCATCGTCGAGGAGGACCGGCTCGCCCTCATCCTCAGCATCGAGGCGTCACACATCTTCGGCGACGGTGACTGGGAGGCGCAGCTGGACCAGGTCTACGACATGGGCGTGCGGACGCTTCAGCCCGTCCACCAGCTCAACAACCGCTTCGGCGGGGCTGCCCCGCACAACACCATCTTCCAGATCGCGCAGTACGCCGAGAACTGTCACATCGACACCGACTGCGCCCTCACTTCGCCCACGGTCACCCTCGGCTTCGACGTGGACGAAGAGTGCCGCAACGTCCTTGGTCTGACGGACGAAGGCGAGGCGCTGGTTCGCGCCATGCTCGAGCGCGGCATGCTCGTCGATGCAGCGCACCTCAGCGAGCAGTCCGTACGCGACCTGTTCGCGATCCTGGAGGAGAACGACTACTACCCGTTCTACCTGTCACACGCCCACTTCCGAGAGATCATGACGCCGGAGAAAGGCGATCAGGAGAAGACCACGCCGTGGTGGGTCGCTCAGATGGTGCGGCAGACCGGCGGTATGATTGGCCTGCGGACGGCGCACGAGGAGACCAGCAGCTACGACTCCTCCCCGGTCGAGAACTCTTGCCAAGGGTCGAGCCGCTCGTTCGCCCAGGCCTATGACTTCGGTCGCCTCGGGCTTGGGGTCGCGATCGGTCTTGGCTCCGACCTCAACGGCTTCATCCAACAGACTCGTCCGCGGTTCGGACCGCAGGCTTGCTCGGCTTCGTTCCCCGAAGAGGCACGGTGCCAGGCCAAAGCCGAGCGTGAGAGCGGACCCGCCGGACTCGGTACGGAGTTCGACGAAAAGGGCATGGCCCACATGGGCGTCGTGCTCGACCTGATCGATGATCTCGAAGCGCTCGGCACCGACGTCGAACCGCTGCGCACATCGGCCGACGACTGGGTCACGATGTGGGAACGGGCTGACGAGTCGCGCAGCGGAATGGCCGACCCCGCGGACGACATGGACGTCACCGGCGTCACCGTCTTGCCCGCGCACGGCATCCGTCGCCAGGACTACCCGACCGAGTGCGACATCACGTACTGCGAGGGGGGGACGCTCAGCGGTGAAGAGTGTCGCTTTGATGCCGAGTGCGTGAGCGGCACGTGCGTGGATGCTGGCAAGTGCGGCACCCCGCGCGGCACGTGCGAGTAGCGCGTCTTGGGTGAGGCGCAGGCGAGTCCGTCTGCGCCTCGTCTTTGCGATGATTATTAATGCAATTGTGTTGCGTTTGGAGACCCGGGTCGTATCCTGCTTTCGTGGCACCAAAGGAAGCAGAGGACGCCTGGGCAGACGCAGCGGCCACCTGGGACGAAGACCCCCTCGTGCAGGCGTATGCGGAGGCGGCACTCCGTACGCTGCTCGAGACCTGCGCCCGGGAGGACGTCGCCTTGGCCGACGCTCGGGTGCTCGACTTCGGGTGCGGGACTGCCCGTATCGGGCGAGCCCTGGCCGAACATGGGGCCTCAGTTGTCGCGTTCGACATCTCGCCCGCGATGCTGGATCAGCTTCGCGCCAGGCTCCCGGTCGATGGCCCAGGCGCGGTCGAAGCGGTCTCGGTGTTGACGCCGGAGCACGTGGGGTTTGACCTCGTGGTCGCATCCTCGGCTCTCGGGTTCGTCCCCGATCTGGACCACTCGGTCAATGACTTGGCCGGGCGTTTGAAGGCTGGCGGTCTGCTGGTGCAGTGGGATTGGGAATCCGCGCCAGGAGATGGGCATGGCCTTACCCGAAGCGCGATCACCCAAGCCTATGTGGCTGCGGGCCTGGATCTCATCTCCCTCGAGACCGGGTTCGAGGTCGAAGCTCCGGACCTCACGATGGCGCCGCTGATGGGTGTGGCTCGCCGACCACTCGTAGACCTGCGCTAGCGCCGTTGGGATTCCGAGAACGACTCCAGCCATTTTTCCGCAACGACAGCCGACGAAAAGTCCCGACCGTACAGCGGAGCGTGAACCGACAGGGTTCGCTGGATCTGCAGCCCCTGCACGACGCTGGCCGGCAGCACGGCGATAGGCGTCCGTCCCTTCTCGAAGGCCGCGAATGCCAAGCACAACACGCGCTGGGTTCGGGGTCCGGAGAACGGCGGCGACTTCCGAATGTCCATGAGTAGCGAGCGGACCTCGGGGTCTTCGGCGAGCGCCCGAAAATGCACGAGCATCTCCTCGGCCGACTGAGCGCCGGCGTTGGCGTCGAGATCACGTCGTCGCCAGACCGTGCACCGAGCACGCCCGTCGGCGAGCTCGAACCGGTAGTTGTCTCCTTCCGCGAACGACACGCTCACCTCGTCCTAGCGCCGCCAGACCAAACCGCCAGCCGAACCCAGAGATTTTCTCACAGCCTTTGAACAGCCGGTGAGTCGGTTGCCGGCCACGCGTCTTGAAACCCCGGGCACTGTCCTGGGTCAGGTTGCCTCATGCTCGACAAGCCACGCGGTAACCTCGATGTACAGCGGGTTCTGTGTCCCAATGTCTTCGGCGATGGCGGCTTTCGCTTGCCGTCCGAACTCGATCCCTTCGGTGCGGGTTCCGGGGGAGTCGACGAGGATCTGGGCAAGTGCAAAGGCACATTCGCCGCGGATGTCGAGCGAGATGTCGTGTTCGCGGATCACATCCCACGCCTCTCGGAGCGTTTCGAGGGCGCGTGGTTTGCGACCCGCCTCAGCGTGGGTCCGTCCCAGCGCGACAAGTGCACTGACTCGGTCGGGATGTTCGGGGCCGTGGATCTTGCGATCGATCTCGAGTGAGCGCTCCAGCTCGGGCTGCGCCTCCTCGAGCTGGCCGGCCTTTCGAAGCAGGTCGCCGAGCACATAGTGGGCCCGCGATGTGTCCCGGTGCTCCGCCCCTTGGCGGTCCAGGCGAATGCTCAAAAGTTCCCGTGCTTCGAGCACCGCCTCGTCAGCGCGGCCGACTTCGGACAAGATGATGGCGTAGGTATCCCGCAGGTTGAGAACGTGGGGCCGTCCTTCGAATCCGGCGGCCTCCGCTTCGGAGAGCACGTCGGAGAGGAACGTGTACGCCTCGTCGTACTTGCGGAGCACGGTGTATGCGGCGGCGAGGTTAGCAGCGGCGTGAACGGTGCTCGAGTCTAGGCTTCCGTTGATCCTCCGACTCTGGGCGTAGACTGCTTTGCAAACCGGTTCTGCCTCGGCCGCGTTGCCACTGATGAGCAGGATCGACGCCAAGTTTCCGCGAGTCGACGCCGTGAACGGGTGGTCCGGGCCGAGCTCGGCTTCCTGGACTCGGTACGCTTTTTCGTACAGGGCTCGCGCTTCGTCGAACTCGCGGCGGCGGAAGTGCATGCCGCCCACGCCGAAGTAGCTCAGCGCGGTTCGCCAATCGTCGGGACCGTAGAGCTCGAGTCGGAGTTCGAGCGCCTTGTCGTGTTCCCGGGAGGCGCCGTCCTGGTCGTCAAGACCGTCGAGTACACCCGCGTGCCCGTTGTGAATCCACGGCTTCACCTCCGCCGGCGTGTCCGGCCGGCGCGACATGCCAAGGGCCAGATCGTAGTAGGCGGCGGCTTGAGCCGGCTGGTTGAGGTGCGTTCCGGTGACTTGGGCCAGACGTAGTGACGCCCGGATGGCCGCAGTCCATTGTGCATTTTCCAGCGCGTGCCCGAGTGCGTCGCGGTGCATGGGCAAGGCGGCCTCCGCGTGGCCCTGGCGCTCGATGACCTCTCCGCGCAGGAGCAAGAGCTCGGCCCGCAGCGGCGCGTATTCGAGCTCCGCCACATTGGTCGGAAGGTCCGCGACCGTGGCGATGGCTTCGTCGTACTTGCCGGCGAGCTGCAGGCCGTTGGCGCGCGCGATCTGTTCCCGAGCCCGCTCGACCCGCGCAACCATCTCGGGGCTCGTCGGTGGAGGAACCTCGGCGCGTAGGGCCTCGACGTTGTCGCAGCGCTCCAGTGGCGGGAGCTTGTCCACCAAGATGTGCGCCCGCGAGACCGTCTTCTCGTCCGCCTCGGTCAACACGCCGGCCAGCGCCGAGAGTTCCCCTTTGGCTCGCTGGAGACATGCCATCCGCAGGTCGAGGACCTCTGTGGACTGTTCATTGCGAATGAGGGTCGCCGCGCAGGCCTCGGTCTGGGAGGAGACCCAGCGGTCCGCGAAGTCGTTGAGTTGCCCCGCGACACGCTCGGCAACCTGCTCGCCGTAGTGGGGAGCCGCGTCGGCCAGGGCCGCGTGGACTTCTCGCTGTCGTGACGCATCCCAGGTCTCATCGATTTGGGTCTGCGCCGTCGTGCACGGGGCCGCGGCTGCAGCTGGGGTGGCAGAAGCTCCCGCGGTGGCGACGACCGCGGTGCCGGCGACGGCGGCGGCCAGCCAGATCCAGGGTCGCGGGGCGGGAGGCTCGAGTTGTTCGATGAGTGCGCCAAGGTCCGGCCATCGGTCGGCGGGGAGTGGGGAGAGCCCCCGCTCCACGGCTCGGATCACACCCTGGCGAACATCCTTGCGTTCCCAACCTGGCGGGCCCGAGTGCTTGGTCTTCGGGTCTTCGTAGGGAGGGCGACCGTGCAACCCCTCCCAGATCGCCACGCACAGCGCGAACTGGTCGGCGGCGGGGGTGACGTCTTTTCCGGCGTGCTGCTCCGGTGCCATGTACCGAGGCGTTCCCATCACCATCCCGGCCTGGGTCAGCGGTGCGCTCCCCGAGCTTGGCGAGAGGGTTTCGCTCGACGGGTCGGGAACGCTCTGTCCGAGTTCGTCCTCATCCGCGAGCTTGGCGAGCCCAAAGTCCGCGACCTTGACCTGTCGCGCATCCTGCCCGATGAGGACATTGGCAGGCTTGAAGTCGCGGTGGACGATTCCCTCGCGGTGGGCGGCCAACAGACCTCGAGCCGCGGCAGCGTAGGCCGCCACAACTTCGGACCACGCGCGCTGGGGCGTCACCCATTCGCGCAGGGTTTGGCCCTCGACCAATTCCATCACCAGAAGGACGCCGTGCCGCGTCTGCGCCACGTCATAGATCGCGACCACGTTGGGGTGAGACAGCTGCGCCATCGCATGCGCTTCGCGGACCATCCGTTCGCGGCTGCTGGCGTCGACGGTATCCAGTCGCAGCAGCTTGAGCGCCACTGCGCGGCGCAGACGAGCATCTTGCGCTCGCATGACCGACCCCATCGCGCCTTGGCCGATGCGGTCGGTGACGGTGTACCGACCTGCGACGACTTGGCCGATCTCGATGCTCGTCGTCGCCGATGGCGAAGAGGATCTCCCGTCCGACTTCGCCTCGACCTTCGTGGCTTCGTCCGGGCTCGTACTCCAGCTCTGCGTCACCTCCCCGATTGTCGCACCGGATCGTCGCGAGCGAACCGAGCTTCGAAGCCTGTTTCGCCCCCGCGCGCGCAACCGAGCGTCTCAGCCCCCGCCGAGCACGCCCGCGTCGTATTGCATCGCGGAGACCACGTTGCCTTCGGGGTCGTAGAACTGAATCAGTCGGCCGACCGTCGGGATCGTGAACGGTTCGCCAGAGACGGTCCCGCCAGCGTCCCTGACGGCCTCGATGGTCGCGTCGAGATCGTCCACCGAGATGGTGCAGGTAAAGGAGCGAACCCCGGTGCCACTGAGCGGGATCTGGCGCTTTTCCAGGGCACCCATGATGCCGCCGTCGCCGGTTCCGATGTTGTAGAAGCCGGGCGGTTCCCAGGCTTCGAACTGCCAACCGAACGTCGCGGCGTAGAAGTTCTTGGCTCGCTCGACGTCGTCGGCATGGATCGCGAAGTGGACGACGTTGTTGGGCACGATGGGGAGTGTAGCGGTGGTGGAAGGCTCTCGCCCTGTCACATTCCGCAGCAGATGGCGCCCTCGGTCGCCACTGGCTTCCCGTCTTTGGTCGTCACGCGGCCCAGCGTTGCAGACCCGGACGGGCACATCGGGAACTCGTCTCCAATGCTGGTCACCACCGTTCCGCCGTCGGCTTCGCAGTCGGCGACTGTATACGCGTCGTCTTCGTTGCAGGAGATCAGTGCGAGCGTGGCGAGGAGAGCAAGAGAACGTCCCATCGCGCTCATCGTCCCGCGCGCGTGCTTCGGTGTCGAACGGCTCATGGGCCGAGGGGGAGCGGGCTGTTCGGGGCCGCGTCTTTGGGCACGCGGATGCGGGTCGCGCCAGCCGCAGTCGTGTTGTTCGGGCTGACGGGACTCGTCCTTCCGCCGCGATTCCCCGTCTTGGGTTCAACCAGGTCCGCGCCCGGGCCGAATCGATCGCGGAACTCTGAGCGCGGGCGTCAACACCCTACCGCGTCTGTCGACGCACAACGGCCGCGAGCGCGAGCAGGAACAAGGAAGCCCCGGCTGGCCCCTGACCTCCGACTCGGCAGCCCCCGCCGTCGGTGTCCTCACCAGCTGCGCCGTCGGTGTCCTCACCAGCCGCGCCGTCGGTGTCCTCACCACCTGCGCCGCCGGTGTCGCCCGGATCCGATGCACCGCTGTGCGGCGTGCAGTTGTCCTCATCCCACCCCCCGTCGATGTTCTCGTCGCAGGAATAGGCGGGGCTCTCGCAGTTGGCTTCCAGCTCTGCCGATGCGTCGATGGCCAGCGGGCCGAGGGGACCGGCATCGCCAGCATCGATCGTATAGACCTCACTCTCCAGCATCGTGCCGTCGAGCACACTCGTGACGCGGATCTGAACTGTGAAAGAAACAGGCGATCGTTCCGAGAAGGTCGGCAGTTCCGCGAACTGAAGTCCGTTGCGACTCGTTCGGGTCATACCGTCCACGATGAACTCGACAGCGACCGGAGGACCGAGTGAGATGGCGGAGGCGGAGACGTTCGCGGTGGCCCACCCGGTCTGTTCCGTTGCGACACAGAAGCCTTCTTGGCCAGGGAACGCGTCACCGCACCCGCTGGCGTTGAGGAATCCGTCATCACAACACAGTGTGGAGTTGACGTCGAACGCTCGCACGATGTCGTAGGAGGTCTCCACCTCGATGCTTGGCAGTTCGAGCTCGGGCAGCTGGCCTTCGACAACTTCAACCGTCGTGACCCCGCTGTCGTCCTCGTATCCGCACTCCTGATAGAAGCTGCCGTCGTCGCTGACCGTCACGGTGACGACCTCACCGACGACGAACGCGGAATCCGGACGCCAAAAATACACACCGCCCACCTCGTCGACTGCGCCCGGTCGTTCCGCTCCGTCAGCGTCGAGGACGGCGATGGAGAGGCGGTCGAGGGCGTCTTGTGTGTTGCCGATGTTTCGTTGTCGCGTGCTCAGCACGATGACGCCGCTGGGAAGGACTTGGTCGGTGGCAACCGCGAGCTGGTTGAACTCGGTGGAGTCCTCGCAGAAGTCCGGGGTGCAGGCGTGCGCAGTCGCAGGGCGTAGCGCAGCAGTGGCAGCAAAGGCGATCGCGCCCAACGAAATCAAGCGTAGATAAGTCACGGAAGCAGGCATGTTGGGTAGAGGGCGCCTGCCCGGCCGTCTTGCACGTTTTTTCGCCGCGCTGCTGAGAAGCCGCGAACTGCGACACTGCTGTCGTAGCGCAAATGATCGCCTGAGGGGGCGATCTCGTCAGCCGCCGCAGCAGACGGAGCCTTCGACTCCGATCGGCCCGCCTTCTTCGGCCTTGATGCGGGCGGTCGGAGCTTCGCCGTTGCTCTCGCAGACGTAGTCGGGTTTGAAGATCGCACCGTCGCCGATGTCGCCGACGACGCTGCCTCCGCCGTCCTCACACTCGGTGGCGGTTAGGGTCGCTTCGGGACCGCTGTTACCAGCGGGCAGACCTCCGTCGGCGGTGCCGGGCTGGTCCGAGGACGGAGCGGCTGCGGGTTTGCAAGCGACCAAAACGAGCAGAGCGAAGGACACGCGCTTCATGGCGGTGACCTTCGCTCATCTGGGCTGATCTCGCTACTGCCGACGCCGCCGGAAGACGCCTGCGAAGCCAAGCAACAACAACCATGCGCCGCCAAGGCCACTGCCGCCGACGGAACAGCCTCCACCGCCGTCGTCTTGGCCGGGATCACCGTCGGTATCCGAGCCGGAGCCGGCAGAGTCTGAGTCTGAGCCGCCCGAGTTCGAGTCCGAGTCTGAGCCTGCGGAGTCCGAGTCTGAGCCACCGGAGCCTGAGTCCGAGTCGGAATCGGAACCACCGCTGTCGGTGTCGGAGCCGCCCGAGTCGGAGTCGGTCCCGCCATCATCGTAGGGCGTGCAGTTCTCTGGGTCCCACGCGAAGTCGTCCTCGGTCTCGCAGGTGTACGGCTCGCCTTCGCAGTTGGCTTCGAGCTCGGCTGCCACATCGACGACCTGTTCTCCCAGCCCATCCGGGTTGTCGCCGTCGACCGTGACCGCGTCGGTCTCGAGGGTGCTGCCATCGATCAAGCTGGTGACGCGCACCTGCACATCGAACGCTGCCGAGCGGCTGATGCCCCAGCCGAGCGGCTCGGTCCCGTCCTGGCTGTGAATGGCCTCGCCGTCGACGAGGTACTCGATGGCCACGCTGGGCCCCAGGTTCGCGGGGAGCGCACCGATGGTCAGTGAGCCCGTCGCGTAGCCGGTTCCCGAGGGGGCCACACAAAACCCGGTGCCCGAGAAGCCAGGCGTGTTGCAGCTATCGACGTTGACGGTTCCATCGTCGCAGCAGACCGCGGTCTCGAAGGTGACGTCCTCGGCGAACCAGTAATCGGTGGTGCCCTCGACCGAGGGGAGCTCCAGTGCGGGGAGCACTTCGTCGAGCACGACCACGGTCGTCTCACCTCCGGCCGCGGCACCACACTGCTGGATGTCGTCGGGGTTGGCTTCCATGCTCACCGTGACGTTCAACGTGCTCCCGGCCAACAGCGGAGCGTCCGGGCGCCAGAAGTACTCGCCCGCGGCGTGTTCGATCGTGCCGGAAAGCTCAATGTCTTCCTCGGTCACGACGACGGTCATGCGGGCGATCGCGTCCTGCGGGGAGAGGGCATCGGAGTCGCCCTGCTGGGAGCTCAGCAACAAGACGCCGTCGGTGGTGACGGTCTCGTGCGTCACTCGCAGCATGCCGAACTCGGCCGATTCGGCGCAGGGATCGATGGAGCAGGCGTGGGCGGTCGATGGCGCAATGGCGACAGCACCCACCGCTGCCAAAGCACCCAAGGAGATCAAGCGAAGCAAAGCCATGCATCCATGGTGTCGCGACGCGAGTTTTTGTCCACGCACGGACTCGATTTTGTCCAAATTGGACGGTCGACCGCGACAGGTGTGTCGCGGTCACGGGCGGGTTCGCTCAGCCTTCGGGTGCGCAGGCTACCGAACCCAACGCGTTGCCGGTCATGTCCGAGTAGGTGTACGGGTCGCGCAGTCCGGTGAAGACGTCGACGGCGGTCATCGTGTCGACGTCGATCTTGAACGCTCCGGCTTCGGACATGGGGTCTTCGTCGTCGCGGTACGTGACGGCCCACAGGTAGCCGTCCGCATCGAAGCTCACGCCCTTGACCCCCTCGTCGGTGGTCCACGTCCCCATGATGTCCAGCGTGTCGATGTGGACCGCGTGCACGCTGTTGCCTTGGCTGACGTACATCAGGTCGTCGGGCCCCTCGGCGAGCCCGGACCCGCCGCCGATGCCTTCGACGACTTCCCAGGTCTCGGTGGTCGAATCGAAGCGCCCGGCGATGCTGCCAAAGTTGCTGGCGAGCCACACCCGACCTTTGTGGTCGACGGTGATGCCGTATGGGGCGACGCCCGCCGGGATGTCCCAGATCTGATAGGTGAGCGTGTCCTTGTCGACCTTGGCCAGCAGCGCTGCACCGAAGCCGCCCAGCGGGCTGAAGTACAGGTTGCCCCCACCATCGACCGCGCCCCCGTAGGCGCCGAAGCTGCCGCCGGGGAAGTCCGGGATGTCGACCTCGGCATCGACCGATCCGGTGAGCCCATCCAGCAGCGAGGCCGTGACGCCCCCGGCACCACCGAGGCCGGGGATCAGTCCGGGCACGGTCGAGGTCACGGTCCAGACCTGCGAGACACTGGCATCGCAGTTGCCCGGCTCGGTGGTATCGCCGGTCCATGCGACAGGGCGCTGGTTGCTGGTCGGGAAGTCCGTGAACCACGCACGGCACTCTTCTTGGTCCCACGGGAGCACGTCGTCTGGACCCGTGCTGGTCTGAATGCCGGGGGTGCCGTTGGTGTCGAGGCAGTTGTCCGGGTTGGCGTAGAACTTGGTGAGGCCGCCATGTCGGTTGGCGACCGCGACGTCGCCCGAGAGGTTGACGGACGTGCGTGACGGGTTGCCGTTTCCGTCGGCGCGGGTCAGGTAGCGACCCTCTTCGACGAGCGTGCGGGTGTTGATCTTGGAGACCGTGCCCTCGACGTGGTCGGCGACCCACAGATAGGTGAGCTCGCATTCGCAGCTGCCAAATCCACCCTCGGGCGAACCGACGTCGAGCTTGATTCCGTCGCCGGTCTCATCGACGGACTCGCCGCTCGATCCGCCGGGCGAACTCGTCGCTCCCGCGGACGGGTTGCTGCTGCTCGAGGGCGAGGTGCCCGAGCCCGCCTCCGCTCCCTCGGAGCTGGAACCGTCTCCAGCGGCGGACTCGAACGCCCCGCTCGAGGTGTCGGAGTTGCAGGCCAACGCCGTCGCAGCCAGCCCCAGAAGCACGATCCTTGATGTGTTTCCCCACCGCATCAAAGGGCGTTGTGCAGTTGGAGGGTCCAGAGGTTCCCGATTCACCTGTGCGTTTTACTACGCTCGAAACAAAGTCCTGCCAAAAGGGGGACAGATGGTCCGCGCGGCGGTGTTTGAGCTTCCGAACCCTCGGGGAACTTCTCATGCGGACCTGCACCACGCTCACCTTCCTTGCTCTATCCCTCACCGCTTGTTCGGACGGAAGCCCCGCCGACGAGACCCCGGCCGAGGACACCTCGACCGCGGCAGAGACGACGGCATCGGATGCCACGGACACCGAAAGCGAAAGCGAAAGCGAAAGCGAGAGCGAGAGCAGCGGTGGCGACGAATCCAGCACGGGGGAGACCGAGCCCGACTTCGCCGCGCTCGAAGACGAACTCGGGACCATTCTCAGCGACGCCGGCGCGCCCGGCATGGCGGTCGGCATCGTCAAAGGCGACACGGTGGTGTGGACCGCAGGCTTCGGCACGCGCGATCTGGGGTCGATGGCGCCGGTGGGTACCGACACCGCGTTTCGCCTGGGCTCGATCAGCAAGACCTTCGTGGGCGTGGCGATGATGCGAGCTCAGGAGATGGGAATCATCGATCTCGACGATGTAATCGAGGTGCCCTTCTCCGTCGACAACCCGCACGCCCGGGACGAGCAGATCACCTACCGCAGCCTGGCGCAGCACCGCTCCGGCATCGTGGACACCCTCTGGTACGAGTGCGCGTACACCAGCGAAGACGGCTCTGCGTACGCGTTGCCCGACCAGCAGAAGTTTTGCCCCGAGACACCGATGCCGGGCTTGGAGGAGTACCTCGCCGCCTATCTCGATCCCGCCGGCGAGATGTACACCGAAGAGAACTACGCCGACGGTCCCGACGCAGAGCCAGGCACGACCTACGAGTACAGCAACATCGGAGCAGGGCTCGCTTCGGCTTCGTTGGGGTACGCGACCCAGGACGCGCTCGGGCAAGACTTCATCGCGTTCACCAACGCCGAGGTGTTCGGTCCACTCGGTCTCGAGCACACCCGGTGGATGCGGGACGAGCTCCCTGACCCCGACAGCGCGGCGGTCCCCCACATGTACGAAGACGGCTTCGTCCCGATCCCGCGCTACAACTTGTCGACGTTTGCCGACGGCGCCCTGTACAGCAGCGTCGACGACCTCTCGCGCTACCTCGCCGCCATCGTTCCCGGCGAGGGATCGCTACCGGGCGCGACGGTTCTGCAGCCTGACTCGATCGCGGAGATGCTCGACTTCGTCGACCTTGGTGACGGCGACGGCCAAGGCATCTACTGGGAGTTCTTCTTGGGAATGACGGGGCACACCGGAGGCGACCCCGGCGTGGCGACGGCGATGGGCTATGACGCGGAGACCGACGTGGGCCTGGTCATCTTGCTCAACTCTACGGGTCCAAACACCGAGACTCTGATGCTGCAGGTGTTCGAGTCCCTGTTGTCGTTCTCAAACCAGGCGCTGTGAGCGTCAGCCGAGCTCCCAAGAACTCCGGTATCCTTGTGGCGTGCGGTGGACGTTGTTGTTGATGCTGGGTGCCTGCGCCGTTGCAACCGGTTGCGCTGCCGAAGATGACGGTCCGCAAGGGTGGGATGGGGCGAGTTCGACCTCGTCCGCGACCACGGGCGCAACCGGGTCCGACGCGGGCGAGGCGTCGAGCCGCGGAGGGAGCACGAGTGGAAGCTCGGGGACGACGACGCCGGGTTCTGGGGATTCGACCAGCGAAGGCCAGGAGACGGGCGTCGGGGAGGAGTCGACCGGCGGACCACCCGAGGCGACCTATCAAGAGCACTACATGGGCCGCTTCGAGCTGTCGGGAAAGGGCGGGCCCCGTGCGTCATGGTCGGGCTCGACCGCGCGAACCCGGATCGATGGCACGTCGATCTCGATCGGTCTGGACGGACCCTCGGGCATCCACTTTCAAGCGGTTGTCGACGGCGCCCCGACCGAGGTGTTCGTGACCGAGAGCGGGCCGCAGACCTACGTGGTGGCCTCCGGGCTCCCCGCCGGCGAGCACGAGATCGAGGTCGTTCGGCGCAACGAGGGGTACTTTGGGATCGTCGAATACACCGGGTTCGAGCTCGGGGCAGACACGACGTTCGTCGACACGCCGTGGCCCTACGATCTTCACGTCGAGTTCATCGGAGATTCGCTGACAGCGGGCTACGGCGTCGAGTGTGCGAACGGCGACGAGAACTTCTCCGCTCCCACACAGAGCGCGTACGCGTCGTACGCGATGGTGGCCGCCCGCGAGCTTGGGGCCTCGGCCCACCTCATCGCGTACTCCGGCAAGGGCGTGTATCAGAACTACGGCGGCAACCTCGACGAGCCGATGCCCGTGCTCTGGCCGCGGCTGTTCACGACCCAGGCCGAGCCGGAGTGGGACGCATCCGCCCAGCCCGCGGACGTGGTTGTGGTCAACCTCGGCACGAACGACTTCTCCGCCGCGATCTCCTACGAAAACTTCGTCGGAGCCTACGTGGCGCTGCTCGCCGACGTGCGGACGCGCTATCCGGCCGCGACGATCGTCGGCATCTCGTGGGCCCACTGGGGAAGCGACAGCGAGAGCTGGGTGACCGATGCCGTCGAGCAGTTCGGGGACGCCAACAGCACCACCGAGCGCTTCGTCATCGATGCCGAGGACGGGTGGGGCTGCGACTACCACACCAACGTGCTCAGCAATCAGAAGTTCGGCGAGCAGCTCGCGGCCCGAATCGCGACGCTGTAGCGCGGCCTCATTCTTCAAAGCACGCGACGCGCCGGGTGACGTCGCACGCCTCCGAACCGATACCGAACCAGTTGACGGTCTCCGGGCTTCGCGAATACTCGCCCCGTTCGGCCGGGTCGAGGCTGGTCCAGTCCAAGCAGGATCGGGTTGTCGCCGTGAGTCCGATCGCCTCCGCGCCAGACCACAGCCCGGCGTCGATCGCTTCGCCGCCGGCCAAGAATCCGATGGGGGCGTCGAGCCGGATGACGTTGGCGAGCGGCGCGTCTTCGAGGGTGAGGGGCACGCCGAGGGCGTTGACCCATGGCTGGCCGTCGAGATCGAACCGCGCCAACGCAGGAGCTGAAGTGGTGGCGATGAGCGCCTTGAAGGACCCGTCCAGGTTCGCATTGACGGCGGTCGCAGCACATGCGGCGTCGAACCCCTCGAGCCCGCTGTTGGCGGGGAGCGGAGACTCCGAGATGAACGCGAGCCGGCCTTCGACTGGGGTGAAGCTCACCTCCTCGACCCGGTCGACACCGAAGCAGTAGACGCGGTTGGGGACGTCGCAGGCCGCGAGCCCGGTGTTGGTCCAGCGGTCGAACCCGGCGTCCGTTTGTCCGATCAGGTAGCGATCCTTGGCGGTTGTGTCGGTCCAGCTCGCGCAACGATCCGACCGGGTGCCGTCACCATTGGTGCCGGTCATCACAGAGACGGAGCCAACGTGCATGCCAGTCTCGTCGAGGACGGGCGGGTAGAAGATGGTGCCGAGCACCAGCTCGCCTATCGTGTTCGCGAACGGACGACCGTCGGGTCGAATCCAGCCCTGCGCGGTGATGTTGTCCAGCCGCAGCCGGTCGCGGGCATCACCCTCCGACGACAACCACGCGACGAACGTGCCCGGGAGTCCGGCGGCCTGGGCCAGGTCGTTGCACAGGACGTCAGCATCCTCGACCACCGACTCGGTGACGGCCACGGTCTGCGAGGAGACGAACACGTAGTTGCCCTCCAGGACCGGCATGGAGCCGGTGGAACTGCTGCTCGAGCTGGCGGCTGCGGTGGTATCCGCGACCTCGGTGTCCCCCGAGCCGGTGGTGCCGTCGCTGCTGCTCGAGGATTCCGCCAAGCCGGTGGTGCTGGAGCCGGGGGAATCGGTGTCTGCGCTGCGGGGAACGCAAACGCTCGCGAGCTCTTCGGGGGCCTTTTCGCCGAACCTTCGGCCCGAGTCGCAGTCCTCGTCGGGGAACGAGCAGTACCCGTTGTCCTCGCAGAACCCGGCGACGCCCGCGACGACACATCCCTCGTCCTGCTGACACTCGAAGACGCTGCCCGAGGAGGAGCACGCACCGAGTACGCCCACGAGCACGATGGCCGGCGGCAGGCGAGTGTGGTCGCGCAGCATCAGAGCACAGGGTAGCAGCTTGGAGCGCGACGAAGAATCCGTACGCTGCGGTGCGCTTGCGTCAATCTGCGAACGGGCCCCGTGTCGGAGTGGTGGGGGGCGTCGGGGCGACTCTGACTCGTCTTCGAAGTCCGTCGCAAAGTTTCTCGACCCCGCTGTGACGCGCCGATGTGGGTCTTACACCCCGGATTCGGGACGTCACGGGCATTGTTGCCGAAGTGTGCACAGCCAGTGCGAATCGTTGACCTGGTTGGTTTCGGACCTTGGACGCATACCGCCGACGTCGAGCGGGATTCACCACGAAGCGGCGTGCGGGCGCGGCTTCCGACCCAAGTGAGATCCAAATCATGTCCAAGAAACTCAGCACCATCGTCCTCCTTGCTCTCGCACCCCTGGCTTGTGACTCCGGCGAGTCGTTTGAAGGCGTGAACCCCGATGCGCTCGGTGCCCCAGCGGGCAAAGCCGATGGCTCCGAAGTGGCAATCGCCGATGCGGGCGCCTACGACGTCTTGCAGATCCGCGGCGACGCAGCGGTCGAGCTCTACGACATCTTCGACCGCTCCGGCGGCTTCACGTCGCTGACCCGCGAAGGTCTCGACTACCGCTACGGCGTCTACAGCATCTGCGTCAGCAACGGGGAAGCGGCGTCCTGCAACCTGTACTCGCGCACCGCGACGATGGATGTCGGCGGGTTCCTGGCGACGATCCACGGCGACCGGTTCGACTCGGCCAGCAGTGAAGTGTTCGGCGCGATGGCGCGGGCCCAGGGCGTTTCACCGGCCAACGTTTCGGAGCTCACCAGCGACGCCTTCCTGTGCGCCAAGACCAGTGTCGACGTGTGGTGCGGCGTGACCGACGGGGGCAGCAACGACGCCAAGCTCGAGCTCTCGTTTGCCGACCTTCCGGTGCTCGGCGACGACTTCCTCTACGAGGGATGGCTGATCACCGAGGACGGCCCGGTTACGTCGGGTCGCTTCGTCGTCAACGGCGACGAGGACAGCCACACCTTCAACATCGACCGCGAGCTTGCGGACGCAAGCGTGATGTTCGTGCTCACCATCGAGCCCAAGTTCGGTGACGACCCCGCACCTTCGGACACGCACATCGTGGCCGGTCCCTTCGATGGCGGAGTCGCACAGCTGACCATGAACCACGGCGCTGCATTCGGGACGGACTTCTTGGACTCCAAGGGCGGCTTCATCCTCGAGACGCCCACGACGGCAGGGATCGCGGACGACTTCGACCAAGGCGTCTGGTTCCTCGAGCCGGCAGCCGGACCCGGCGCGGGCCTCGAGCTTCCGGAGCTGCCCGCGGGGTGGCGCTACGAAGGCTGGGTCGTGGGCGAGGACGGACCGATCTCGACCGGAACGTTCGTCGACCCCTCGATGGCGGACCGCGATGGTGCGGGCCCTGCTGCAGGTCCCGATGGAGCGCCTCCGTTCCCCGGTCAGGACTTCATCGACCCCGCGATGAAGCTGACGGGAACCACGGTCGTCCTGTCCGTCGAGCCTGACCCCGACGACAGCCCGATGCCGTTCTTCATCAAGCCGCTCGCTGGGCCCGTCGCTGAAGAAGGCGCAGGCGTCTTCCAGTCGCTCGGCAACATCGCCGAGCAATCGCAAGTTTCGGGTCTCGCGACCCTGGAGTAGGAGTCGGTCCGAGGCACCCCCCTTTCCACTTCCTGCCTCGGGCTGTGTCGCCCCGGTGTATCGCCCCTGATGCACCGGGGCTTTTTTGCGACCTGGGATCGGCCCGGGTGCGCCTACTTGGGGAGCAAGCCCCGAAGCCGTTGTAGCCGAGCTCGGAACTTCGAGGTCTTCTCGGGTGCAGGAGGCTCGAACCCGGGTCCGGGGGAAGCACGCCCGAACCCCACCCGAGCGTTCTCAACCGCCCAGCCATCCGATGGGCTCTCGACCGAAGTCGGTGTTTCGGGCGCCACCGGCTCGTCTGCTCCGCAGGCGATCACCGCCAAGAGCGCGAGGGGAGGGAGCAGACGCATCATGATCTGCGTATCCGGTCTGCTCGGTCGGCGTCAAGCTTCGGTGTCTCGAGGTCGGGTCGGTCGCACGGCTTCACACGCCGCAGCCGATGCTCGGGCACGCACCGGGCTCTGGGCCCACGGTGATCGCGAGCTGAATCGAGACCCCGTCCTCTTCCGCGAGCTCGCCCAGGAGATCGATCACCGCATCGACTTCCCTCCAGTCGAGCACGTTGTAGGCGGGGCGGTCGAACGACTCACAGCGCACAACGTTCCAGCTGGTGCGGATCTCGGCGGCGTTGAGCGCCGGGAGGAGCCGCGCGCCGACCCAGGCATCGGCATCGGCCTCGTCACCGTCGGTGGTCGCGAAGATGAACATCGCGTCGTCGTTGTCCTCGCACGCGACGACCGGGGAGGCTTCGACCCCACTTCGTGGATCCTGGTCCCGCGTGAAGTCATCGGGAGTGCCCTCGACGGGAGTCGGCTTGGCGGTGCAGGGCTCGCCACATGCGGCGCGTTCGAGGATGCCGCAGCCGGCGAGCCACGGACCGATCAGTACGGCGAGCAGGAGGTTCTCAGTGGGTGAGGGCATGAGCGTACGTCTCCGAGAGGGCCACGATGGTCGCGGTCGCCAGCAAAGCCATGATGAGGACCGCGGTGAGCAGCCTGGGAACCTCCCGGCGCTGGCCGATGGAGCGGGACCCGCGATAGAAACCGTGGAGGACTCGACCGAGCAGGACCAGCTGAACCGTCGCGCTGCCGATCAAGATCGGGGCTACGGGGGGATCCAACGTGAGCGCGACGAGGGGAATGATCGCGGCACTGACCAGGGCACCGCACAGGACGGCCCAGGCTCGGAGTCGAGCCAAGCCAAGGACGGTCGCGAAGCAGCCCGCGCTCGCGACCAGGATTGCGACGGACGGGCCTTGAACGCCGAGCGCCTCGACGCGCGTCGCTCCGAGCAGCGCCAGCAAGTGGGCGTTGATCAGTGCGAGCACAATCGCCGCCAGGAGCGTCCCTCGAAACGCAACCGGGTCGAACGCCGCCTGGGTCTGTCCGCGGTGCAGACCATCTCGACCCGCGGCGATCAGCGCGGCTCCACAACCCCACGCCACCAACGCCCCTGCTGCCGGAAGGGTCTCGGCCGGAGTGAGTGCCCACGCGGTGCCAAAGAAAAGGAACGTCCACCACGCCCCGCGGGCGGACAGCTGAGCACCGAAACTTGGGCGGTGAATCGCGATGGCAGACGCGGCCAGAATCGCCGCCGGAAGTCCAAGCACGAGCACGACCGGGCTCCCCAAGTTCAGACTGATCCAAGCGTCGACCGCGAACACGAGCGCGGCGAGTCCCGCCATGGCCGAGGCGAGCCAACGTGTAGAGTCCGCCGGCCGGGCACTGGGTTGCCATGCGAGCCGGGCCTCGAGCCCGGTGAAGCTGGGTCGGTCGAGTTCCGCCTGGCTCATCCGGGCGGCCTGGAGCGCTGCGTCGTAGTTCATGGGGCCTCCAACGCGGCTCGCACCCGCCGCTCAGCCTCGATGGCCCGCCGAGAGACGGACTTGACCGAGACTCCGAGCATGTCGGCGCAGTCCTTGAGACTGCGTTGTTCCACAACCCTCAGCGCGAACGTCTCCCGCAGTGGATCCGGCAGGGCCTCGACCGCGGTCCACAGCGCGCGCTCCAGCTCGGAGGCTTCGAGCGCGGACTCCGGATTGTCTGCGGTCACGGGGGCTCGCGTGGGTCCGGACCGCCTCCACAGCCTCTTTCGTCGACCCTCGCGGCGGCGAAACGAGCGAACGAGATTCACCGCGATGCCGCGCAACCATGCGTCGAGTGGGCGCGTGCCATCGAAGCGATCCCGGCGAGCGAAGGCGACGGCGAACACCTCCTGGACCAGGTCCTCTTGCGGCCCCTGCCCACACGTGAGCGCCCGAACCGTCCGCGCGACCACCACTGCGTGCGCGTCGAACATCGAGCGCATGTCCGCGGGGCCCGTGGGAACGAGCCCTACCGCGTCAGCATCTGGGGGTTGCTTGGCGACCGCACGCACCTCGGACACCCATTGTCGCGGGAGTTCGAGATTCTCGCGAGCAGGCCGAAAAACACCGTGAGCAAACGCGCCGGTATGGCCAACGGTTGCGGTGCTGTCGCCAACGCAGGTGGCAGATCTGTGGCTTCGGGGCTTTGAACCAGACGGTTTTTTGCTGGCACCAACATCGCAGCGGAGGGAGCTGATGCGTCGACTCTTGGTCTGTCTGTGTCTGATGAGCGCCTGCAACGAGCACGAGCTGAACGACGTCAGTCTGACGCGCTGGACGCAGTGGGTCGCTGGGGCGCGGATTGTCGAGGGGCCGGCCAAGGTTGATGTTCTGCTGGTCGTCGACGACTCGCCGTCGATGCACGACCAGGCTGGGTTGCTCGCTTCGAACCTCGAAGCGATCGCTGAGGTGTACGAGGGCGAGCGGCTCGACTACCGGATCGGGGTGATCACCACCGATGTCTCGGGCCCAGATTGCGCTACGGGTCGCGACGGGGCGTTGGTCCGGACCAGCTGTCGTGAGCGGTTGCCTTCGTTCGTGGCGAGCGTGAACCATGAGTCTCCAGCAGTCGACCTCCGTGATGTGTGTATCGATTCGTGTCCGCTCGACGTGGTGACGACACGACCGACCAGCGTAGAGGCGGAGGGGCTCAGGCGGCCTCGTGCGTGGCTCGAACGCGGCGGGGCCGGTCAGAACACGGTGGCTCCAGTGGCCGCCCTCACGTGCATGGGTCAAGTAGGGATCGCTGGTTGCGCTGCGGAGTCTCCCTTCGGTGCCGTGCTGCACTTTCTCGAGCGGACCGAGGACCGCGACGACCCGGACTTCGGCTTCATGCGGCCGGATGCCGGGCTGGCGATCGTGTTCATCGGAGATGAGGACGACTGTTCGCGAGGGTCGGCGTCGAGTCTGAATGGCGATGCCTCTGTCTCCGCGGCGTGCTGGCGAGAAGCCGCCGATTGCGTTGAAGGAGACGACGGAACATCCTGCTCGGTCGCGAACGGCCGCGATCTCGTGGACCTGGAAGGCTTCATCGAACGCCTGCAGTTCATCGACGCGCAGAAGCGCATGATCAGCCGCGCGGATGAACAGAGGGTGTTCGTGAGTGCGGTCGCAGGGGTCCCGTTGGCCTTCCCCGAGCGCAGACAGACCTTCGGGCCAGGAGACGACCCTGCTTTCGAGCGCGCGTTTGGAATCGGAGCCGGCTGTGTTATGGGCGGTGCTGTCGCGGCGCCGTCGGTCCGGACGGTGAAGGTCGCGGAGGCGTTTGAGCCCTGGGAGTCCAATGTCGTCTCGGTGTGTGGCTCCGATTGGCGAAGCGCCCTCGCCTGCCTACCGTTCGAGTCCGTCCGACCGCTCTGCCTGGACATCGAGCCGTTGGGTGGAGACGCGAGCATGGAGGAGTCGTGCGTCCTCATGGAGACTCGCCAAGGCGAGTCACGTCGGCTCCCCGAGTGCGTACCGCAGTGTGAGGACGAGGCCTGCGACCCGCTGTTTGCGATGCCCGACGGCGTCGATGCGTGTGTCGAATGGAGAACGCGAACGGTCTCGGAGTTCTGCCTCGACCGCGGGCTTGCAGCCGAGGCCACCATTCTTCGCCGTGAGCCGAGCTGGGACGCACTGGAATACGAGGTGACGTGCGCGGCCGAAATCTGACGCTCATGCCGCGCGGCGATACTCAGGCTCGTGCCCACTCGCCCGGCTGCAGCGCAGGGAAGAACCACTCACACGGTCCGGGCGGAAGACCCGGAAGCCGCGCCACTCCGGCCCGGTCGAGCTTGCCTTCGACCTCGGTGTTGTCGCCCAGCAGCACCCGGTAGGGCTCACCGGCTCGAGGTTCACCGTGCTCGTCGACGAGCTGCACCTCGACCCAATGCGAGACGGGCTCGGGCCCCGGCTCGTCGAGCATGTCGGTGAGGTCGGTGGGTTCTAGCGGTTCGTAGTGGACCGCTGGCCGGCGCTGTTCGTAGACGAGAACTCGGCCCTCCTCGACGGCTGCGGTGAGGCTCAGGAGCGCGTCGTGGCCTTGGGGCGCGCCGGGCTCGGGGTTCCACGGTGACGCTGCGACGTGCCAATCACGAATCGTGAGGACGGCTTCGCGCGGCGGGAGGCGGGACGTGTCCAGCTGCAGGCCCATGAAGCGGGAGTCCTCCTCTCGCGACACCAGCCAACAGGTTCGACCAAGCGCGACAAAGCGCTGGAAAACCGAAGAGCACAACTCCACTGCGTTGGGGGTCGTTGCCGCCGAGGCCCCACCGTTCCCGAGAAAAGTGAAGAACCATCGGACTCCAGTGAAGACGAATGCTCGAGCTTCCCGGGCTGCGCGTCGGATGAGTCCTTCGACGTCCGGTCCCATTCGACCTATGTCGAGCGCGGTGCCGGGGCGGCCAAGCCGTGAAGCGCGGTGGGAGGCGCGCCGCAGCTGGGACACGCGGTTCCCGGGGCGTACGGGTAGAGCGTTGCACAGTAGGGGCAGTGCGCCGGCGCACCGGAACTCGAGAGGCCGTTCCAGAGTCGATGGGCCGCGCTCACCAGAGCGTCTCGCAGAGCACGCCCGGTCTCCGGGTCACGAACCGCGTCGAGCACGAGGGCGGACTGAGCAGTGTGCAGTCGCGGTATGGTTCGGCCCGTGCCGAAGTTCGATGCGGACGTCGCAGCCGCAGAGCTCTTGACCGCCAAGCCGGTTCTGCTCGACAAGCTGCGATCGGCCTGCGACGTGGAGCCCGACGGAGCGCGCCGCGGGATTCGGGAAGTCCTGCGATTTCTCGCGTTGACCGGACTGTCCGAGGTTGGGCTGACTCCCAGCCCGCGGGTCGATGACGCTTGGCACGAGATCATCTTGTGCACCCGGGAATACGAAGCGCTGTGTCAGCGGTACTTCGGCCGCTTCGTGCATCACGACCCCGGCGGATCCGAGGAACTCAACCGGAATCGTTTTCGCGAGACCTTGCGTCTGTACAATCTCCACTTCGGCTCACCCGACCCCGCGTGGTGGGGCAGAGCAGCCGAACTCGCACCCCAAGCAGACTGCGGCGCCTGCGAATCGCCGCCCCCGTGAACCCATGTACTTCGCCTCCGAAATCTCCTTCGATCCCTCCGCCGCCACCGAGATTCGCCGCGTCAAGCCGTCCAAGGCGTTCGCGAAATTCTTCTACTACATGACCGTGGGACTCGCGGGCGAGCGCAAGGAGATCGAGACGTTCACTGCCGTCAGCGTTCTCCAACAGGTCAATGTTGCGCTACGGAGCGCGGGCGTCACCAACATCGTCCGGCTGGCGCGCGACGGCAAGGACTTCTACTTCGACCAGCAGGGGCGCCCCGACGATCTTGCCGATGCGATGAAGACGTTCGAGATGTCCGAGGCGTCTGCGTTTTCGGGGAAGCCATTCGAGACGATCACGTTGGTGCTCGAGCACGAAGACGCAGCACTCAAGTACTTGGTGCAGATCGACATCGCCCGCACGCATGCGCCGGGCGTGCACCCTGTGGTGCTGAAGATCAACGCTGCGTTGCGGACGCCCGCGTCTGCGCCGGATGCCAACACCGCAAAACAACAGCTCGACTCGCTGTTTGCCAGCCAGGTCTCCCACGACACCTACGTGGGAGAGCGGCGACGAGCGTTTGATGCGTTCGTTCATCAGATCAAGGGCGCCTTGGCACACCACATTGGCGTCGATGACATCTCGGAGAACTTCCGCACCAAGTTGCTCCGGCCCTCGCGTCGTCGTCGTTCGGCCGACGACGAGATCGACTACGACAGCGATTGGGATGCTCACTCCGATCCGCTGTTCGGTGGGTACTACGGGTTTGGCGACGTGTTCTTCCACGCGTGGCTGTGGTCGGAGCTGATGCACGACCATGGAGTGCACGCCCAGCAGGTCACCCTCGTCGACGAGTCCGGACACGACGTGCTGCTGCTGGGCGAGACGGGCATCGATCCGACGTCGTCCTCCGCCCTGGATCCCGACAGCGCGATGGAAGTCCCCACCGGCGCGGACGCGGTGGTCTTCGACGGGCACGACTATTCCAGTGACATTTGCGAGCCGAGCTTCAGCACAGGGGTCTTCGACTCGAGTTCCGAATCCAGCGGCTGGCTCGATGGAATGTTCGATGGCGGCGGGTCGGACGTGGGATCGGATGTCTCGAGCTGCGGGTCGAGCTGCGGTTCGAGTTGTGGTTCGAGCTGCGGTGGCTGTGGCGGTGACTAGTTCTCCGTGATCGAGGCACAACGGCTCACCGCGGACTGCTATGGTCCGCGCGACGCATGATCTCGCTGCGATTATTCTGGACGGTCGTCTGCATGAGTTGGGCGCTCGTACTCACGGCCTCGACCGCTCGAGCCTCCACATTTGAGGTTGAAGCCGAGGCTGAGGTTCCGCCCGCGTCTGCGCCCGTCTCGGATGCACCGACGCGTATCTGGCTGATCACGATCGGGCCCGGTGACGACCTCTACACCCGGGGCGGTCACGCGGCCCTCATGGTCGAGTGGACACAGGAGGGCACGTACCACGAGCTCGTCTACGATTTTGGGGAAGCCGACTGGGACAGCTCAACGCTGGCGTGGGACTTCCTCATGGGGCAGCTCACCTTCCGTCTCGAGCAGCGCGGAGACCTGTTCAACTTCGCGGGCACCCACGGCGTCAGCCAAAACCGCGATGTGTTCAAGCAAGAGCTCGCGCTGAGTCACTCCCAAGCAGAAGCGGTTCACGCCCGCTTGAAGGAGCTCGACGTCGATGAGAAGCGGCACTACGCGCACGACTACGTCCGTGCGATCTGCACGACCAAAGCGCGAGACATCATCGACGAAGCGGTTGGCGGGGTAATCCACGACCAGCTGAGCGCGCAGAACGACGAGCTGACGATCCGCGAGCACCAGCGACGGGCCTTCTACAGCAAGCCGCTTGCCGGTCTCGGTGCGGACCTCCTGCTCGGCGCGGAGAACGATCAGCCGCTGAGCCGCTACGACGCGCTCTTCGTCCCGTGGCGCATGCGGATGTACTTGCAGGAGGTGACGTTGGAGAGCCCCACCGGGCCTGTCCCGCTCGCCGGGCCTCCCATCCCCGTCGCCGGGCGCACGGGCGTCAAACCACGCGACGGAGCGACCCGCGGCAGCTTGTACTTCGCCGTTCCGCTGATCGGGTGGCTTCTGTGGGGAGCGGGGAAGCTTCGCTCCCGGTTCACCCTCGGTGCTCTCGGCGAGTTTGCGCTGTGGCCGTCCCTGCTCTTCGCGGTCATCGGCTGCGCACTGTGGGGCCTTCACCTTCTCACCGACGAAACCGGCTTCCAGAACAACCCGTTGGCACTGGCGTTTGTCCCGGTGGACTTCGTGCTCGCCTTCGCCTGCACCCGCTTCAAGCGCGGTGAGGGAGCCTGGCTGCCGGCCGCCCGTCGCTACGCGGTCGGTCGAGGGTTGATGGCCGCAGCTGTCCTTGCGCGGAACCTCTCTGCCGAAGGGGCCACGCCGATCGCACTGCCGATCGTCGCGGTCGTCTTCTTCGCGCTCTTCGCTTGGCAGGCGCGGGTTCGTGATGCGCCTCGTGCCTCATAGGCCTTGCGCTGCGCCATCGGGAGCCCGGGAATAGAGTCGACGGGGCGGGTGTTCGCCCGCCTCGCATGCCCCCCACCGCGTTCGGGTTCTTGGCCGCGCTCCTGTTCGAGGCGGTGACCACCGTCGGGGTGGGGATGTTCGCGCTCGCGATGGGGCAAGGTGTGTCCCGCAGCCCGTGGGGATGGGCGGTGGCGACGATGGCCGGCTCGTTCGCTGTTCACCGCGTGGCCGAACTGGTGCTCAAGCAGGTGCGGCTGGAGGAGCTCATGCTCGTTCCGGGGGGAACGGTGATCGCGATGGCGGCGACCGTCGGCGGGTCGATCGTGGTGGGCATCGCGGCGCCGTTCGTCCTGTGGGCGATCATGCCCAACCGCCCGTTGCCCCGTAGCTAGGGGTACTCGCCTTCCGGGCGGCCCGCTGCGCGCTCCGGTGAACCCTCAGAACAGGTGAACTTCGTGACCGGGCAAGACGAGCGTCTCACCGGACTCGGGGTCCAGGAGGGTGGCCCCAGCCTCGCCGCTGAAGAACGCGCACGTACCTGCCTCGTTGACCCCTACGCCGTACGTTCCGGGAGGAAGTGGCGTGTAGTCCCCTCCGTCGTATGAGACCTGGAGCTGCTGGCCCGTCGCTGTACCCGCGACGGGCTCGAAGATCTGCGGCGGACAGAAGCTCTGACCTTCGGCGACCGTCTGGACGAAGGTGACCTGGCCGACCGTGTAGACATCCATCATGTCGATGCCTGCGACTGGGGCTCCGACGAGAGTCCAGGTGCCGTCATCGACGTCGAGCCGCTGCGGTTGGGCCGCCGCAGCGTCGCGAAGCGCCATCACGATCGCACCGTCCGTCTCGACCGCGGGGACCCGCCCGTAGCACTCCATCGCATCGAAACCGGGCGGGGGCACGATCTCGACCTCTGCCGCGGTCTGCTCGACCAGCGACACTCGCACCCATACAGAGTCCGCAGGCTGATCGGCCTGAGCCTTGAGCAGAATCCAGTCCGGGCTGGCTGAGACCCACGTCAACGCATTGGGTCCAGGATTGAACCCCGCAACGTCGATCGCGCTCATCGTGCCGCCGGGGTCCGCCAATACGATCTGACCATCGGCTTGGTAGACGAGTCGTCCTTGGTGGAGGAGGGTTCGCGACCCCACGGGGTTGGGGCTCATCTGTGCCACCGCCCCGTTGGACAGGGTGCCCCACGCCAGCGGATTCGGGAACGACTCGGTCGGGATCCGGCCGGGGATCACATCGGCCGGTGCGCTCCCATGCCGCGGCTGGAATCCTGGGTAGACGGCGGGAGGCTCACTGGGAGCCAGGTACAGCCCTTCGTAGCCGGCACCCACCGTCTGTCGGTAGCCCAACAAGTCACCGTCCGGACCCACGCCGGTGAGCTCGAAGGTGGCGCTGCTTACCGACTCTCCATGCGCGGTCGCGCCGTTGGTATCGAACGTGCGGAGGGTGTAGCCGTTGTCGACGGCACCGGCATCGAAGTGGCTCCAATCGGAAACGACCGCGGCCCACGATCCGTCTGCCGACCCCCGCGCCTGCCTACCGAGGTTGGATTCGGCGGGTGCCCCGAGCGGGGCCGTTTCGATGGCGACCAAGGATCCATCGCCACGGACGAGATGGCTGTCCGTACCATCGAAGACCATCGCGATGTACGCGTCGGCGGAGCGGCCACAAAGGCCGGGGGTCTGCGGATCGGTCGTGTCGGACGTCTCGCCTTCGGTGCCATCGTCACTCGTCGTGTCGGTACCGGTGACGTCACTGCCCGCGGTTGTCGGTTGCGGCCCCGACGTGCCGGAGGCGCTGGCCTCAGCCGAGGACGCGTCTGGGCCCTGTGTTTCGCCCTGGGCGGTGGTGCTGGTCTCGGCGTCGAGATTGACCGCTGGACCGCAGGCAACCAGGAGGATTGGCCAGCTGTACGGGATCCAACGCATCCCCCAGGGTTGGACGGCTTCGTCGCAAAGTCCATCCGTGATTGGTGCACGCCCGGATGAAGCGCGTGTTCACGGTGCGCAAGATGGGCCCTGCTGGTCCCGCGTGGTGTACAGGCGCTGCCACGGCCGGCCTCAGCACGCTCCCGCTTGTCGCGATCGCATGCGCTCTGCCCTTGCTCCTGTTCTTCCGGGAAGCCCCGTGCGGCTTGCCGGGCAGCACCAGTCAATCGAACGGCGGCGTTCGAAAAAGCGCGTCGGCGTTGCCGTCGATGTAGCCCAACACGGCGATCAGCAGAGGGCGTTCTTCGTCGAAGAACTCTCGCGCAAGTCGCTTTCGCGCCTCCATGTGTTTCGGACCATCCACTGCAAGTTTCAGGTACCGCGCGAGGTTACTCGCCCCGACCTCTTCGAGCGCTTCCTGCGTGCCCACCACATCGTTGTCCTCATCGTTTGCCAAGAACGTCTCGACGTCGCAAGCACTCAAGATGGAGTGGAACTCGAAGACAAGCCCGAGCGTCGTGGTGATGGAACTCGCCCCGGCGTGTGGGAGTGCGTCACGGAGCTCGTAGAGGCCGAGACTGGGGGCTGCCTCCGCCAGCAACACTCGAGCCCGATTCGTCACGCGTTCGAACTCGGGAAGCACGTCGATGGATGGGGCCTTGGTGATCTCGATCGCCCGTTCGAGATCGCCAGCTGCGTGCGCTAGGGCCCTTTTTGCGACCAGCTCCGAACACTCCCCCCGACGTCGAACCTCTTGCAGCTTGTGTTCCTCCAGTCGCAGCAGGGCGGCAGCAACATTGCCGTCGGCTGCCTCCAGCGCACGCTTGCAGTCTTGTAAGGACGCATCGCTTTCTTGACGGAGCTTGCGAAGCTTTGCGACCCATTCCTTGTCCGCCATCCGTCCGGAGTCTACGATTCTTCGCGCCGCGCAAGGATCGGACCACGAAGAAACGACTCGCCGAGGCCGAGCTCGGCTAATATGCGCCAAGCGTGCCGGATCCCTACAACGACGGAATCGGAATCGTTTTCGAGTTCGCACACCCTCTCGATCAGGCGAGTCTGAACCTTGGCCGGCGGCTCTTGGGAGAGTGGACGGACCACTACGAAGACGGGGAGGAACGCATGTTCCGAAACTGCGGGCTCGAGGGCGAGATCGGAGGCACCAGGCTGACGCTCTGGGCCGACCGCATCCGAGTCGAGGCCGAAGACGCGGAGCAGGTGGCAACAACGGTCGGCCGTCAGTGCGCGGAGGAACTCGGTGCTCTGCGCTGGTTCTTGGAGACAGCCGACGCGGCCAGCGAGGCGGATCTTGAGCGTCGCCTCGGCCGGGGAACGCCTATCCTTGGGGGCTGGACCGGGCGACTGCGACGCTGGCTGTTTCGTGAATGAGCCCGCGGACGAGAGGCCTCTCGGAACCGCGGACTGTTGTGATAAGCCCTGATCGGTCACAACGATGCCCAGTGAACAACCAGTGCAGCGGATGATCTTCCAGCTCGGGACCAACAACTGGCAGCGAGCCGACCGGCACGGGAAGCTGGAGTTCGCTCCCGGGTCGGGGGTGCTGCACGAGGCGCACCACAGCACGTTCAACGCGATGCCGGGCACGGTTTGTTACTCGATCTACCCGTCCGAAGGGCAGCCGCAGCCAACGGCGGAGGATCGCCAGAAGCACTTTCGGGTGTTTGAGTTGGGGCACCAGATCCCGATCTGCGAGTCGGTCTCCCCGGTGTCCAACAAGCGGTGGCACGGGTTCTCCGACGGCGAGTTTCAGGCCTACCGCGACCGACTCACGGACGAGGTCTTCGAGTACATGAAGCTGGGCGAGGAGGAGCAGGGCCGGCACTTCACGATGGTGATCTCCCACCACTGCTTCCTCAATCCGCTGGTCATGCGGGACGTGTTGAAGCGGAGGGCGCGGGAGCTCGGGAGAGGCGCGACCCCGCACTTCAACTTCTGCCACGGCACGAGCCTGAAGATGTTCGCGCACGAGATCCGCGGCGACAACACCGACGAGTTCCCGATGCGCTTTCACAAGATGATGCTCGAGGAGAACGTCTTCGGGGACGGCGGCATCACGGGCGCGTTTGCGATCTCGACGGACCAGAAGACCAAGGCGAAAGCGATCTTCCCCACGTTCCCAGACGACCGCCTGGTCGTGTCGCCCAACGGCGTGAACCAGGAGGTCTTCTATCCGAGGGTCGGCGAAGAGCGAATGAGTATCGACGCGCTCCTTGCCGACCACCCGCCGCTGAAGGGAGAGGTCAACAAGTCGTACCAGAAGGCCGTCGTCTTCATCGGCAAGTTCGCCAACTGGAAGCGGTTGGACGCCGTGCTCCGGGCGGCCGCGCGGTACCAAGAACAGGAAAGCGATGAGGTCTGCTTCGTCATCATCGGGTCGGGGCCCGAAGATGCCGTGGCGCTGTATCACGGGCTCCACGACGCGCTGAAGCTTGCGCACACGTTCTTCCTCGGCCCCAAGCCTCAGCCGGTCCTGGCTCAGTTCTGCTCCGCCGCCTCGCTCGGCGTGTTCCCCTCATACTCCGAGCCGTTCGGCATGGTGTTCGTGGAGTGCATGGCTTGCGGAACGCCAGTCATCGGTGCCAACTCGGGCGGGCCAAAGGACTTCGTGACCGACGCGGTCGGCGGTCTTTTCGACGAACCCGCAGAGCGCTACGACTGGGACTCGATCACGGACTCTGTCTTTGCGTTGGTGAAGAACGCGATCGACGAGGACTGGAAATCCAACAAGGGGCCGGCGTGTGTCGCCTTGGCTCAGGCGGAATACTCGGTGACGAAGCAGTGCACCGAGTTGCTGGCGGGGGCGGACGAGCTGGTTGAGCGGTGGATGGCGCGGCCGCCGTCCTGAGGAGGGTGCCCCGAGCACGCGATCGCGCGACATCGCACCGGTATCGCTCACGGACCATCCCTCGCGATAGCATTCAGGCGGAGATGCGGCACCGCGCAGACGGGACCTCAGAAGAAGGGCTGCGGCGGCGCGATATTGCACCGTTCGGGCGGGCGGTCTTGTCCCCAACCCAAGGCTTGCGGACGTACGGACTCTTGAGGACATCGCGGGCCAAGCAGGGGCAGGCCGGGTCGAGTAGGGTCTGGCTCGCAGACCGAGACCCGAGCACCTCTGCCAGAGCGAACCCCAATCATGAGACTTCAGTTTTTCGTTAGATCCTTGGCTGTCTCCACCGCGGTCGCCGGAATCGTTCCGATCGGCTGCTTCAACCCGGACAACCCCGCCTCGAACGCGGCCTGCGTGACCGAGGAGGACTGCGGCGAGGGTGAAATGTGCATCTCGGATGTTTGCACCCCGATCGCGGGGACCAGCACGGGCACCGACCCCGCAACGACCGGGACGACGGGTTCCTCGACGACCACCGGCACCGCAGACTCGACGACCGCGAACCCAACAGGCGAGGGATCGACCGACGCTCCCGAAAGCAGCTCGGAGGGCAGCCCCGGCGACACCACACCGCCACAGGTCGTGACCCTGTCGCCCGCCGAAGACGCCGTCATTCTCGACGGGCGCACCGCAGTCTTCATCGACTTCGACGAGGAGATCGATAGCTTTTCGCTGCCTGCGTTCGTGGTCATGCGTGGAGCCACCGAGGTCGAGGGAGATGTCACGGTGGACGGATCCCGGGTTGTATTCACGGTCACCGAGGCGGAGGGTGCTTTGACGGACGGGGACTACACCGCGACCGTGACCGGTGTGCGGGATCTGGCCGACAACCGGCTCGAGGAAGAGACCCAATGGACGTTCGCGGTTCCGGAATCGGCCTGGGACACCGAGCCCTCCACCCTCGCGACGGTCGCAACGAGCGATCCCGCCCTCGTCGCCGATGCGCTGGGGAATGTTTCCGCGGTGTGGCTGGCCGACGGCCAGTTGTGGTCGGCGCTGTATCTGGCCGGCACTGGCTGGGAAGAGCCGGTTCGCGTTGATGAGAACGACGATACCCCCGCAACGCAACCCATCGTCTCGAGAATGGGCGGGGAGGTGATCGTGGCCTGGGAGCAGGCAGCGGTCAACGTCGCCGTGCGGGACGAGACGGGAGGGTGGGACGCGCCTCTGGTGCTTGCGCCCTCAGGGGCGGACTTCGATCTCGAAGGCTCCGAGGGCGGGAGTGCGGCGCTGATCTTCACGACCAACGGTGGCAGTGGTCCGAGGGTGGATGCTCGTTACTTCGACGGCGACAGTTGGAGTCTGATCGCCGAAGAAGTCGCGGTCACCGACGGGCCCGATGAGCCGGATGCAGCTGCTGTAGCGGTCGACCCCGACGGTGTCGCGGTCGCAGTGTTTCGTCGCTTGACGTTTCCCTGCGGCGACCAGTCGTGCCAGCCAGACACCGTGTACTGGTCCGCGACGAGAAGCGATCTGGGGATCTGGACGATCTCGCCGACTTCCCTTGGGACCGCTTTCGTCGCTGGCTGGGGTCCGTCGGTCACCGCGGGGCGCGACGGGTACTTCACCGCAACGGTGCCATCCGGGGGGGATCCTCAAAACATGGGTGAGTCTGTTCGGCGGTTCAATGCTGCCGGAGACGTCGAGCCTTCGACCGGCACAGACTACAGCGGTGTGATCCCCTCGGAGCCGAGTCTCGTCACGTCGCAGGGACACACGATCTTGATCTACAGCTCCCCTCAGGGATTCGACTCGGGGGCGACGCCAGGCGTGTATGCGAGTGTCTATCGACCGAGCACGGGGTCTTGGGACTCCGAGAACCGACTGTTGACCAACACCAACAGCAACATTGCGGCCGCTGCTGGCATTGGCTTCAGCGTGGGGCTCTACGTTGACAGCGGCAGCGCGATCGCCCGCTACTGCAGCGACGACTCGTGCTTCGCCGATCCGGCGGCGCCGGTCCCGTTTGGCGGAGGCAACGTGGTCTCGACAGGAGCGGCGCTCACCGACGACGGACTTGGGGTTGTCCTGTGGCGTCATGCCGACGGTGAGACCCAGGAGTTGCGGACGTTGCTCTTCCGCGGCCGAGCCGGACTGTGACCCGACCGGCCGGCGGGGGAGCTGGAGGCGCCGGCCCCTAGGGGCCGACGGTCAGACTGGCGATCCAGGTGCGTGATTCAGCGGCGTCCCCGTTCGGCGCCACCGACCCCGCCATGACCACCGTGTCCGCGTCGACGGACTGGATATCGGCGATGTGTAATTCCTGGCCGGGGATCGTGAGCCCACCGGAGCACAAGACGATGCCGTCGAAGCCGAGCAGGGCGATCGTTGGGACCGCTCGACCACCGACGGCGACGATCTGCCGGCCCACAACCGCAATGCCACCATCGTTCATCGTCGCAGGCGGCTCGCCTACGAAGGGCACCGCGGTGGACCATGTCCGCATGCGGTCGTCGGCGCCGAACCGCGAGACGACCAAGTCTTCGCTCGCCGGCCGCGTCTCGGTATCCAGCCCAACGAAGGCACCCAGCGTCACCGCGCCCTCGCTCAGCGCGGCGAAGTCGTAGGAGGGGAGGCTGAGGTTGAACAAGCCGCTGACGGAGCCTGCGGGCACCGACCACAGCAACTCGCCGAGGGGATCGTAGGCGGCTACGAAGACGTCATACCCTTCGACAAACGGGTTGGCGCCGAGCAACGCCAGGGTGACTCCCGAGTCGTTGCGGTCCAGAGCCAGCACGAAATCGTGGTCGCCCCGTCGCTCCCACGAGACGTCGTCGTCGCGAGCCTGCAGCACTGATTCTCGATCTTCGCTCTCGACCGCGCCGCCGAAGACGACGCTTCCGTCGGCGTGGCCCACCACCGACGGTCCGCTGATCGTCTCGCCCATCGACGACACCCCCGCGGATTCGACCAGCTCGCCCGCCGAGGACCACACCGCCAACGCGGAGCTCTCGCCGTTCTCGGTGGCGAGCAGGAGACCGCCGGCTGGCCTCGCCGCCATGTCGACCCGAACGCCCGAGCCGACGGGGATTGGGGCCGAGGTCGGCTCGCCATCGAGATCGAATCCGCGAAGCACAACGGCACCTCCGGGTTCACGCTCGAGTACACGCAGTTCTCCGTCGAGCACGACGTGGCTCGCCGCGGTGCCGAGCATGTCCTCGTTCGTCCAGGACCACTGCATCTGCAGGCAATCGATCTCCGGGTCCATTGGCGGGCCGGTGTCCGATGAGGTTTCCCCCGCCGGATCGTCGTCTTCGGCGGATCCTGTGCTGTCGACTTCGCCGTGCGAGGCGTCCCCGCCAGTGCCCGTGCTGGCCTCGCCGCTGGTTCCACCGCCCGTGCCCTCCGCCGACCCACCGACTGGGCCCGCGCCTCCGTCCTCGGGACCACAAGCGCTGCCGAAAACCGCCGTAGCCAGGCATGCGGCGCCACGGAGCCCAAGGTCGACCCACATTCCCACAAAGCTAACTATACACACATAGCTGGTCTGGGGCTAACCCAGCCGACGCTGGGAGCGTTTTGCGCGTACGGAATCGCAGAGCGCCCGCGGTGGTTTGGGATCTGTGGAGTCGTTGGTGTCTTGGCCCGAGCGTCCCGTCCGGCGTCGTTCGCTGTTTACGGTGGCCGAGCGGTACGTGCCCCATGAGACCGGCACGACAAAGCTGAGCGCCCCGGTGCGGTCCCTGCCCACGCTGAACCGTGCTCCGCTGTCCCCGGACCTCACGGTCACGCTTGCCGGCTTGTCGGGCAGTCGCATCGTTGGCCCACTCCACTCCGCGCTGCTTTCGGAGGAAGACGCACTCACGATCGCGGACATCGCCTGCAGCGATCTGTCGCCCGCCGAAGTCGACGCGATGGACTCGTGGGACCTGTTCTGCCTGGCTTGTTTCTTGGTCACCGACGGCATGAGCTACGCCGCGCGCCCTGTCGCTGGACTGCTGACTCGACGCGACGACGACGGCGCTGCGGTCGTCGGTCCGCGCCTCGAACGCCGGCAGTTCCGCGACCGCCTCGAGAACTTGGAGCTCCGGGTCGTGAGCCTGCTGGCGGTGTTCAAGGATCTACGGTCGTCGGCGTGGGTCGCCCATCGTGCTCTGCGCGGACAGTGGCGTGGGCTGTGTCGACACTACGTCACGGCCGTCCAAGCCGTGCACAACGCCCTCAAGCGCCGCAGCACTGCGCACCGGGGGACGTTCGTCGTGCCTATCGTTGGGCGTCCTTCGCCGTGGCGTATCTGGGCTCACGCTTGGCTGTGGTGGGTCGACCCGGCCGCCGGGCGAATCGTCGCCGTCGACCCGACGAGCGGCGATGCTCTTCTCGACGGAGGCGAGGCGGCATCGTTGTTCAACGCTGGCTTGGACGCGACTCCGCTCCCAAATGTATCCGCGTTTGCCTTCTCGCTGCTGGTCCACGCATCCGTGCAAGATGTCGTTCTGGACGGTCCACACGCGCGCCTCTTGGCTCGCCTCCTGGATTCCGACACGGCCCACGGCCAGATTCGTCTGTACCAGCTCTCGCGGCACCCCGTCGGGTCGGCGGTTCGCACGAGCATCCTCGCCTGCCTCGAACGTCGTGGATTCCGCAACGCCTACCCGGGCTTCGACTTTGGCCGCGCGGTGTTCGACAGGAGTGAGGGCCGCGAGGGGTTCCTGAGCCACGAGCACATCGCCCCGTTCGTCGCAGCGTAGCCAGCCCCGCGGAGTCGGATCGGCACCGCGTTTGGAGCTTCACAGTGCGGTTCGCTGGAACACAGGAACGGCGCGGGGAACGGGGGAGGTCCCGCACGTCAGTCGTCACCCTGCCGTGACGTTGGAGGCCCAGAGGCCGTCTAGACTCGCCTGCCCATGGCTGAGCCGCTCAGTTCCCTGCTCGCGATGTCCCCCGCCGCGCCGAAGGAAATCTCGGACGTGGTGACGTTCATGGTCTTCCAGGTCGTGGGCGGCCTGGGGATCTTCCTGCTCGGCATGAAGTACATGTCCGAGGGGATGCAGGCCGTGGCGGGACCCCGGCTCCGTCGCCTCATCAGCGCTGTGACCGAGAACCGCCTGGCCGGTGTCGGAACCGGGGCGATGGTGACGACCATCGTGCAGTCGAGCTCGATCACAACCGTCCTCGTTGTCGGCTTCGCGACCAGCGGACTGATGGCGCTGCACCAGGCCATCGGTGTGATCATGGGGGCGAACATCGGCACGACGATCACCGGTTGGATCTTGGTGCTGAAGGTCGGGAAGTACGGGCTCCCCATCCTCGGCGCGTCCGCGATCGTGTACCTCTTCTCGAAAGTGGAGCGCCGTCGGTTTACCGCGCTCGCGGCGATGGGGTTGGGGATGGTGTTCTTTGGACTGCTCCTGATGAAGGAGGGCTTTGCACCGATTCGCGAGGTCCCTGCGTTCCGCGAAGCGTTTGTGTGGTTCGATGCCAGCACCGTCTTGGGCATCTTCTTGTGCGTTGTCATTGGGGCGACGTTGACCGCGATCGTCCAGTCGTCCTCGGCAACCCTTGGAATCACGATCGCGATCGCGGCGCAGGGCGTGATCAGTTTTGAGACCGCGGTCGCGCTCGTGCTCGGGCAAAACATCGGCACGACGATCACCGCCTGGCTCGCATCGATCGGGACGAACACGGTGGCCAAGCGCGCCGCCTACTTCCACATCCTCTTCAACGCCGCCGGCGTTGCCCTGATCCTCGTGATCTTCCGGCCCTACGTGGTCGTGATCGCGAACGTGGTCGAATACACCAAGGGGATCGATCCGCGTCTTCTCGACGTCGACACCAGCGTCGACTTCGTCACGAACATGACGCTCTCCATCGCCTCAGCACACACGGTTTTCAACGTGATGATCACGCTGGTGAACCTTCCGTTCGTCAAAGCGTGGGCACGGTTGCTCGAACGCTTCGTGCCGGACGAGGGCAAGCAGGTCCGTCGCCTCACCGCGCTGGGGGCCCCGCTTGTCGAATCGCCGACGATCGCGATCGAGCGCAGCCGTCGTCAGATCATGAAGATGGGGGCGAACGACGTCGAGATGATGGAGTGGGTCGCGAACATCGCGCGCGACGAGGAACTGGACGACGCCCTGGTCGACAGGACGTTCAAACGCGAAGAGATCATGGACAACGTTCAGAGCGAGGTCACCGAGTTCCTCACAACCTTGCTCTCCGCGAACGTGCCCTACAGCGTGGCGAAGGAGTGCCGCGCGCAGCTTCGGGTCGCCGATGAGCTGGAGTCGATCAGCGACTACGTCACCGGGATCCTCAAGACGAACCTGAAGCTACGCGACAGCGAGCACAAGCTCAGCGCCGAAGAGCGCAGCGTCATCGACGACTTTCATAGCCGCACCCTCGAAGTGCTCCGTGCCGCGCTGGCCAGCTTTGAGCGTCCCGACCCGGAAAAGCAGAAGGCTGTAGCTATCCTCAGTCAGGACATCGCCAAAAGCGTAAAAGAAGCGCGCGGCGAACACTTGTTGCGCCTGAGCGATCAGCGGATCGACCCAGCACGCAGCATGGCGTTCACACGACTGCTCCGCGGGTATCGCAAGCTCAGCGATCACACGCTCAACGTCGCCGAAGCCCTCACGCTTCCGTGACAGGAGCCTTCGCCAACCGGTACAGCCTCACAAAGGCCGCGACCTCGATGCCCACGATGACGAGGTGCATGATGAGGTCCCAGGTCGGGGAGGCCGGAGCGTTGGCCAGCGGGAACAGCGGATCGATGATCGTCTCGAGGCCCTCGCGAACGATGTTCATGCCGAACATCGCGAGGTAGAGTTCGACGCGCCTCGAGAACAGGATCGCGAGCGACACCAAGGCCATGGTCGCGGTCCGACCGGCAAACTCGTAGGCGAGGTTGGCGTCGGCGACGGTCTCGAGCGTGATGCCGGATGCTCGGACCGCTTCGTGATCCGCCGCGAAGAGGTAGACCTGCGAGAGCATGATCAGGATCAACACGCCTTGGACGATGGTGATCCACGTTGGGATTTCGGGGGTGGAACGTACGTTGTTCGTGGACATGGTCCGGGGCCTTGATGCGGGTCGTGCCGTCGGTTCGCCCGCTGCATTGCCCCAGCGTGGTCTTTGCGGCATGATGAGTAAAACGAAAAGGATTCAACTCCTGTGAATGAGATTCAATTATGGCAGGTCGACCTGAACCTGCTGACGGTTCTCGATGTGTTGCTGCGCGAGCAGAGCGTGACCCGGGCGTCGCGGCAGCTACACCGCACACCCTCTGCGGTGAGCCATGCCCTCAGTCGGCTTCGCGAACTGCTGGGCGATGAGTTGCTGGTGCGGGACGGACGGCGAATGCGGGCGACGGTTCGCGGTCAACGGTTGGCGGTGATCCTCCCCCGGGCACTCGAGCAGCTTGCGCATGCGCTGGTCAACCCCGGCGCCTTCGACCCCAGCACCTCCACGCGCACGTTCCGGATGTCTGCGCCGGACTTCATCGCGCCTCTCATTCCGGCACTGCTTCACGACATCGGTCAGCGCGCGCCGGGGGTCCGCATCGAACTCAAGCCGTTCGGGCCCACGGCATTACGAGACGTCGCGGAGGGCTTCTTCGACGGCCTGATTGCACCCGAGGCAGTCGAGAACGAATCCGTCCGAGGTGTTTCACTCGGCGAATGGCCGTGGTCCGTCTATGGCCGCAAAGGACACCCCGCGTTCTCCCGCTGGTCGCGGAAGAAGTGGGCCGCATACCCGCACCTGCAGGTGCGAACCTCAACGCTGAGCGGGGAGGGACCCGTTAACAGTCACGCCGCGCGCGAGGGCATCGAGCGGATCGTCGGCGCCGTGGTTCCACACTTCTCTCTCGCGGCTCCGGTCCTGGCTGAAACCGACCTCCTGCTCACCGTTCCAAGCATGGCCATCGGACGCGCAGCGGAGGCCTACGAACTCGACTGCCGCGCCGCGCCGTTCGATCTGCCACCGGTACGGCTGTCGTTGTTTCGTAGCGCGGTCGCGGGCGATGAACCCGGCGTTCGGTGGTTCTTGGAGCGGGTGGTGGATGCTTCCCACCAGCTCGGGTAGGGGCGCAGGACCGTTGGTCGGACATCGAATCCTGAACCGAGTCGTAGCCGATGGTGTACGAGTCCGCGGCATACTCTGTAAGGTGTGGAGAGAGTCGCATCCAGCCCTCGACATCGGGAAAGACAAGCCATTCCTCCAGCTTTGCCTTTGAGACCAAGAAGGGCACCTCGGGGGTCCGAGCCTCCGGTTCTGCCGGGGCGGGCTTCGGCATGATGCGAGCAGCAGAGCCCGGCTCCCCGCAGCCGAGAAGTAGCGCGGATCCGAGGACCGCAGGCCGAAGTCCGCGCCGCCAAGACTTCATCTCGCGATGGTGGCGGTCACGATCTTCAACGACACGACGGCTCTTTAGCTCCTCATGAGCGCCCACAGTGGTGGCGATGCGTAGCCAAGTTCCTCGCGAAACCATGAACCCCATTCTGGAGGCGCTTCGCTCTGGATGAGGAACACCACCCGCCGGCGTCTGCGGAGAGAGATACTCCTGCGATCGCGGGGAGGGTTGCAGGGCGGAGCTTCCCGGATGAGGGCTGTTGTCGACTCGCCTGCCGCCCGCCGCGTACGCTTACAGCATGCGGGGGATCGCGGCGTGCGTACTGCTTTGTTCGGCCTGCGCAAGCGAGCCCGAGCGGAATGTGAATGCGACCGAGTTGCTGTTGGCGTCGCGGCACCGTCCGCGTCTGATCGGCTTTGGTGCCGACGAAGAGCCGCAGGTCGTCTTCCGCTACGACGAGATGCAGCTGTGTTCTCCTCGCTGGTCGCCGGATGGACGATTCCTAACGGTCGAGACGTGCTCCAGCGACGAGGCTCTGTTGGTGTCGTTCCCCCGTCGAGAGGTCGAGGTCTTGGGGCGAGACTTGGCGCCGCAGTGGTCGCCCACGCGAGGCACGCTGATCCTCGGCACCGACACCGTGTTCGAACTCGACCCCGACACGATGGAGTCACAGATGCTGAGCCTTCCCTCGGGACAGCGGACGTGGTCTCCGACCCGCGATGAGGTCGCCGTGGTCCAAGGCGGCTCTGTGGAGATCTTCGACGTCGCCACGGCGGAGGTCGTCTCCACGGTGTCGCTCGAGGTTGACCTCGGCTGGGGCCCCAGCTTGCCCGAGCTCACAGCCCTGCACTGGTCTCCCGAAGGCGACGCCATCCTGGCCCGGGCTGGGCTCCGGATGCTCTTCCTGCTGCGGCTCGACTCGCAAACGATCGAGCTGTGGACGCTGCCGGACTGGACCGAAAACGACGTCGTCTACGGCGTCGACTGGGCGAGGGATGGTCGGGTCGCGGTCTCGCGTTCGAGCCCCGGACGACAGCGCGTGGAGATCTACGACGCGCCGTTGGGTTCGGCCGTGCACGTCCTCGAGGGCGCCACGGACCCGGTCTGGGCCGACGATGGCCGCCTCGCGGTGTTGACCGATGCCAAGGGCACGCTCGAGGTCTACACTCCCGACCTCACTGTGGCCTGGACCTCAGACGCGGAAGCGCCGGAGTCGATGACTTGGCGCCCTTGAAACGTGGTCCCAGGCAGATGATGGGACCGGCTGCTCCGCGGACACGGGCCGGCGCGCACTTCTCGAGGAGACAGTGGCGGGGGCTGGCCTCTACAGCCCGCGCAGCTCTATCGTGCTTCCGCGCTGCAGCGCGATCTCTGAGCGCCCATCGCCGTCGAGATCCCCGACCGCGAATTCGAGAGGGGTGACGGGCGTGAGGTCGAACTGGATGACGCATTCGGTGCCGTCGTCGTGACCACCCCCCAGGACGATCGCGATCTCCCGTTCATCGCGAAGTATCAGGTCATCCTTGCCATCACCATCCAGGTCGCCCACGAGGGGATCGGACCCTGCGAAGTCGAGGACTCCGGAGACTTCCATTTCGTCCTCGGGTATGAAGGCGTTGATCTGCGTCCAGTCGCGGTGGACGAGCGTGCTCACCAGGGATCCGACCCCATTGCCGTCGAAGTCTGCGATCGCAAGCCCCCCGCGAGAGCCCCAGTGACGGCTGTAGTCCCACCACGTACTGCTGTCGTCCACTCCGTGCTGTTCGAGCTTGTTTCCGGAAGGAGAGAGTACGGCGATCCCCTCCCGCGCATCGCCGTAGAGGATCGGGCCGACCGCGACTGCACTCATCTCGTCGGCCTCGAAGGTGACGACGTCGCCGAAGAACCCGGCGCCATCGGAGAGCCGCACCTGGACCGCACCGCCCGCATGGTTGACCATGAGGTCGGTGGGGGGGTCGCCCCATTCGAGTGCCTCGATCTCCAGCGCCGACGAAACCAGCGTGTCGCTCGTCGCGGTGTACGTGCCGTCCTCCATGCCTCGGAGCAGGGTCACGCGGCCCAGCTCGTCGAGTGTGGCGATGTCCCTTCGGCCATCTCCGTCGAAGTCCGCGGCGGTCACATCGATGACCGGCGACTCAGGGAGCGGCAGCGGCTCGAAGCTGCCATTGCCCGGTCCGTACAGGACATCCGCCCCTTGCAAGTTTCCGGCGACGAGGTCGTCGAGCCCGTCGCCATCGATGTCGACGAACGTCAGCGAGACGGTGACGAATTGATCGGGCTGCGGCAAGGATTCCGTTGAAAGACTCTGTCGCTCTGTGCACGTCGGGATGAGGCTGTCGCCCTCGCACCAGGTGTAGCCGGGCCCGACTTCTGCGCCTTTGAATTCGCAGAAGCCTCCGGGGCCGCAGTCCTCGTCCTCACGGCACTCGTAGTTGTCGTCGTCATCGTAATCGTCGTCGTAGGTGTCGCTGTCATCGTCGATGCACATTCCACCGATACATGATTGCGTCCCCGGGCACTCCCAAGACGTCAGGCATTCGGCGGTGTCGGTGTCGCCGGTCCCGGACTCATCGCCTGTGCCCTCTGGGCTCGTCTCGCCGTCGTCGTCTGGCGTGACTGCCCCGGCGCTCGTGGACCCCATTTCGGGACTATCCACGGCCGCGACCGGCCCCGAACACGCGACGACAAGACCCACCGCACCCACCAGATTCCATTGGGCAACCTCCAACCCACGCAACGCCATGTTCGTAGAAGCTGCAGGCTCTATGCCAAACTAGCTAGTACCGCAGAGCTGAAGTTCGTTCCGGGTTTCGTGGGACGCCTCAGAGCAAGAGAGCGAGGCGTCCCGAAGGGATGCGCAGCGGAAGAGATAGAAAGTACCGAACGCAGGCCTGTGGAACCGAGGGTTTCGGAGCGACCCCACACCCCGAAGGGGTCGCGCAGAAACCCGGCACGGACTTCGGGCATGAGGCACTAGCCTGGCTGCAGGCGACGGCTCGCGTGACACCGCGACAGTGTTGTCAGCCTGGGTGGCGCAACTGTCCGAGTCGGTGTGGGGTGATGCCGTCACTCGAGCCGGTTGTCGACATGTCGTTGTTGTTCTGGTGAGCCCCTCGTGGATGCGCGGGCGAACAGCGTCTGCCAGCGGTCAGCCGGTGAGTCGCGCAAACCCGATGTCCGTGACGACCACCCCGCGGCTGCGGGCGCCAAACCATCCGTAGGCGATGCCTTGCCCCTGGCCGTCGGTGAGAAAGAGGATCGTGCCTTCTCCGATGCCGCCCTCGGGGTCGGTGCGGGTGTCGTTCTGGTGCGGGAGCGAGGTGGCGTCAACGATGCGCACCGTGTAAGCGCCTGGCCATTCCGGAACCGGCTGCGCGGGCTCGATGACGAAGCCGGTGTGACCGGTGTTCTTGCTCGCAAAGTACGGCGGTCGCTCCCACGCGAACATGTCGCCGGGTCGGACGTCCTCGATGTGGGCAATGCGGCGTCGGCCGTTCTTGGCCCGCCGGGAAGGCGCGCGCGCGATCCAGCGATAGAAGTCGCGGGCGACGGGGCGCTTCTTGTTCATCCCCTTGCGGGCTCGCGGCGCAACCTTGCGCATCATCCAGGCCGCCATCGCCGAGCAGTCCCAGACGTAGATCCCTTCCTTTCTTCGGATTCGGGTGCGGTGCTTGTAGGCGGTGTGCGTCATGCTGGTCTGGACCTCGTCCTTGAGGGCCAGCAGCTTGCGCGCGGGCCGACTCGCCGGCTCCATACGGGGGTCGGGCGCGGCGAGGCCTTCGGGCTCTGTGCCCGTGCTGAAGGACTGCTCGGCTGGAACTGGTCTTGGGGCGTTTTGTGGTTCGGAGGTCGGCTCGCTGACCGTCGTGACCATCGCCGCTGCGGCGGGGCGGGACGTGTCCGAACTCCAGAACAACCCCACCACCAGCGGCGTCGCAACTCCGAAGGCAAGCATGCCCTGCAGCTGTCGCCACCGACGACGGCGGGTCGCGGCAAACCACGCCGACTCGTCCTCGCAATCCACGAAGGAGATCGACGCGCGAGCGACCCGAGATGTTCCCGGGATGCACGATTCGGAGAGCAGGCGACCGATTCTGCGCGATCAGCCTCCGACGCTCAGTTGAGCGCTTCGATCAGCAGCTCCTCGATGGTCGCCGAGCCCTTCGAGATGCGGTCCAGCTCGGCCCCATCCCGGATGGAATGCGGACGGCCCGGACGCGGTATCGTGATCCCTTGATGGACTGGCCGCTGATTCTCGTCGTACCGGCCGCTGTGGCTGCGAGTCTGGGCTTCCGGGCGTTCCGCAGTCGCGTCCGGGGAGGGAAGTTCACGGTCTACGATCGCGGGGGCGTCGCGGTGATCGAGACCGAGCTGGGCACGTACACCTTCGACCGTGGGGCGGGGAAGATTCATCTCGAGCGTCCCGGGGGCGCTCGCGCGTTCGTCAAGCTCCGCGACGTTCGTGGGGTTCAAGTCCGCGTTGGGTACAAGGAAGCCGCGCTCGAAGAGGTGTTCTTCGAGGGTTGGAGTCTCACCGACTTGATGGCGGAGTATCGAGATCACCGCATCTATTGGGATGTGGTGATCAACACCTCTCATGGGGCGGTGCCGCTGGCACACATGGACCAGTACAAGAAGCGCGACTGGTTCGACCTGGCGACGCCAGCCCAGCACGCGATTTTGTCGTGGGTGGGGCTCTACAAGAACGGCGCGAACGTTGCGGCCGACCTCGAGGATGCGACCCGGCAATCACTTCGGAAAGCTGGGTTGAACGTGATCGGGGGGTACGGCGAGGCTGCACCCAAGGGGGCCCTGCACGGCGCGCCCATTCCGACCGACGCCGACCTTCCCAAGCCTGCCGCCAAGCAATCTCCCCTCGCGATCGATCTGCCTCCGCCGCCGGACAACCCGCGGTGGGAGTCGGTGACCAGAGATCGCTGAAGGGCAATCAACGCAGAATGCGTTGCACGTGGCGCTCTGCGTCGTGCGGGATGAAGGTTCCGCAGGAGCCGAGCACCAGCTCGAGCCCGCCGCCGACGTGAAGCGTGCGCCCATCCACATTGTGCAGCTCTTCTTGAGCCGCGACTCGGGCTCCCCGTGAAGCCAAGCTCGCCGCGATGGCCAGCCTGCGAGGATCGACCGGGCCCGACTGCGCGATCGGGATGCCTTGCGGCGTCGAGACGCAGAGCGCCCGGGCCCCGCATCTTCGGGCTTCGACGTCCAACCACAGCTCCAGCGCCTCCGTAGGGTCATCGCTGCGTCGCATGCGTCGTTCGTCCCGAATGTGTCGCACGGCCAGATGATGACGCTCAACCGCGCAGAGCCAAAGAAAGCCGCGTAGATCGCGTGGCCGCGGATGGGTTCAGCAGGGCCCGGCCGTGAACTGGCCCTCGACGTCGAGCGGTTCGGCATCGGGGGTGAACTCGTCGTCACGTTCGAACCGCACGCCACACAGCACGCCCTCCACAATCCCCTCGCCGTCCACATCGAGGACCTGCAGCCGGCCGCCGGGCAACATCGGGCTCGCCATCCCGTCTGTCTTTCCCTGCGAGTACGAGCCACTGACGCTCAGCGCTGGGTCCTCGCTGAGGTCATAGACTCCGGGCACGGGACGCCCCTGCTCGAAGACGATCGAGAGTTTCCAGCCTCCCCACGAACTGGTGCCGTCACAGGTCTCTCCTTGCCTGCCCAGCTGCATCCAGAATTTGCCGTCGTCGGGGTTGATGCCTGTTTGCAGGACTTCGGCATAGCTCGGCAACGGTAGGGATTCGAGCGTGCAGGGCTCGACCGATGGCGCCTCGGGGGTGGAGTCGGGCTCGGTGGTGGAGTCCGGCTCGGCGGTCTCCGTCGGAGGTTGCTCGGGAAGCTGGTCGAACTCGGAGGGCTCCCCACACGCCGCCAGCACCATGAACGCAATCGAGAGACGACGCATGGGGGCACCGAGTGCAACGCCGGAACCAACACGTGATTCCACGGCCTTGGGTTGCCGATGGGGCTTCTCGCACGACATCCGTGTCTGGGAGACGCACCGCGGGTCAGGGGTCGTTGGACCTCTCGCGAGGGATGCTCGTTCCGGTTCGAGGGCGCGCCGATCACGGTGCGCAGACGCCTTCGTAGACGAGCCAAGACTCCTCACCCGTGCCGTTCGTGTCGCAGAGATAGGTGAGCACGAGGTCGGGTAGCCCATCACTGGTGAGGTCGGTGGTTGCGTAGCGGAACCCGTTCACCACGCCACCGCAGTCACCCACGCCTCCGATGTCGCGGAAGCCGGGCCCGCCTTGGATCTGCGGCAGCGACCACGTCGAAGCACCCCCGGAGAAGCCGTCACCGGTGTTTTCGTAGACGAGCCACGACTCGTCACCGGTGTCGTTGGTGTCGCAGAGGTATGTGAGAACGAGGTCGGGCAAGCCGTCGCTCGTCAAGTCGCTGACGGAGTACCGGAAGCCGTTGACGACCCCGCCACAGTCGCCCACGCCGCCAAGATTTCGAAAGCCGGGGCTTCCTTGGATCTGCGGAAGTGCCCAAGTGGTCGCGCTGTTCGAGAAGCCGCTTCCGTTGTTCTCGTAGACCAGCCAAGAGTCGTCTCCGGTACCGTTCGTGTCGCAAAGGTAGGTGAGGACGAGGTCGGGCAAAGCGTCACCGGTGAGGTCCGAAGTGGAGTACCGAAAGCCGTTGACGATCCCGCCGCAGTCACCCGTACCGCTGATATCGCGGAACCCCGGGCTCCCTTGGATCTGCGGGAGTGACCAGGTGATCGCGCTGTTGGAGAAGCCGCTTCCGGTGTTCTCGTAGACGACCCACGAGGCATCACCGGTGTCGTTGGTGTCGCACAGATAGGTGAGGACCATGTCCGGCAGGCCGTCGCCCGTGAGGTCCGCGGTCGAGTAGCGGAATCCGTTGGCGACCCCGCCGCAGTCACCGACTCCGCTGAGGTTGCGGAAACCAGGGCCGCCCTGAATTTGAGGCAGCGACCACGTGGTCGCGTTGTTGGAGAAGCCGCTTCCGGTGTTTTCGTAGACGAGCCACGATTCGTCACCCGTGCCGTTGGTGTCGCACAGATAGGTGAGGACGAGGTCCGGGAGGCCGTCCCCAGTGAGGTCGGTCGTGGAGTAGCGGAAACCGTTGACGACCCCTGCGCAGTCACCCACTCCGGAGAAATCCCGAAAGCCCGGACTCCCCTGAATCTGGGGAAGGGACCAGGAGGTCGGGTTTTCGGGAAATCCGCTGCCGGTACTCTCAAACACCAACCAGGAGGAATTGCCCGTGTCGTTGGTGTCGCACAGATAGGTCAGGATGAGGTCGGGGGAGCCGTCTCCTGTGAGGTCGGTCGTGGTGTAGCGGAAGCCGCCGACCACGCCACCGCAATCGTCGACGCCGCCGAGGTTGCGAAATCCCGGGCCTCCCTGGACCTGCGGGAGCGCCCACGCCAACTCAGCGTTGGAGAAACCCACCGCCGAACATGCCGGAGGTCCCGCTGTGGGATCGGAGGTGGCGTTGCCGGTCTCGTCGTTGCCGCCATGAGTTCCCCCTTCGGCCTCGCCGCTCTCGCTCCCTGCGCCAGATGTCGCGCCTGAGGATGCTGTGGGCGCTTGCTCTGGGTCCATCTCGCCGCTCTCGCCCGGGTTCGCGGAACACCCCAAGCCGGCAGTCGCCATACAAAGGGCCAGGGCGAGGGTGTTCCCGTTCATCGAGATGTGGACGGTGGTCTGGGCGCTCGGTTGCAGGCCCGCGCCTGCTGAGAGGCGGGGTTCCCTGCCCCACGGCAGCCCCGACTTTCGTAGACTGCCGTCGGTGCATCGTTCTCGTACGCCGGGTTTCGACCCAGATGCCACGGAGGGAGCCGATGGCGAGTACGAACCAGCGCGCGGGCTCGAGCCGGGTTCGCGCGTGGGTCGCTACGAGATCGAAGAAGTGATCGGCTCCGGTGGGATGGGGGTGGTGGTGTCCGCCCGGGATCCGGAACTGGGCCGCCCGGTTGCGATCAAGGTCCTTCACCGCGCGGACGCGAAGGGTGACACCTGGCTGAAGCGGGAGGCCCAGGCGTTGGCGCGTCTGAACCACCCAAACATCGTCGTCATCCACGACGTTGGGGTCGTGAACGGCCGCCCGTTCATTGCGATGGAGCGCATCGAAGGGGTGACCCTCGCGGAATGGCTGGATGCCGAGCCGCGGTCCGCACGGGACATTCTCACCGTCTTCAAAGCGGCGGGTCGCGGTCTCGCGGCGGCGCATCGAGCCGAACTCGTTCACTGCGATTTCAAGCCGGCGAACGTGATGATCTGCGCCGACCATGAGGGTGCGCGCCTCGTGGACGGGGTGCGGGTGATGGACTTCGGTCTGGCTCGCGAGGCCGGGCGTACCGGCTCCTCGGACCCGGATGCCTCGGCGGCGGATGTAGTGCTCCCCTCCGAGTCGGCGCTTTCCGAGGCATTCACCGACCTCGGGCGTCTGCACGGCACGCCGAAGTACATGGCTCCGGAGCAGTTCGCCCTGGCCGAGGTTGGGCCGGGGGCGGATCAGTTTGCCTTCTGTGTTTCGTTGTATGAGGCGCTGTGGGGCCGTTCACCGTTTCCCGGGTCCACGGTGGTCGCCCAGATCGCCGAGCAGATGTGTGGGGTCCAGCCCCTGGCGCCCCCAGGAGACGCCCGGGCGGCCGCCGTCGCAGATGCGGTGGTACGCGGGCTTCAGCCGTCCGCAGAGGATCGATGGCCGAACATGGAGGCGCTGCTCGAAGCTCTGGAGCCTCCCCAGCGCCGGAGGTGGTGGGTCTTCCCCGCGGTCGGGGCTGTTGCGGTGGGAGGCGTGGTCTGGGCTCTGGGTGGGGGAGAAACACCGTGTGCGCAGGCCACCAGCCGGCTGGACGCGGCGTGGAACGAGGTCGAGCGGTCCGCGATCGATGCGGCGTTCGGGAAGGTCGAGCGTGCGCACGTTGCCAAGACATGGGCCCTGGCGGAGCGCCGGGTCGACGACTGGGCCGGGCGGTGGTCGGCGGCGTCTCGCGAGAACTGTCAGGCGACCTACGTACAGGAGACACAGACCGAGAAGGTGTTCGACACGCGTTCGTTGTGTCTCACGCGGCAGCTGCGGCGACTCGAGGCGGTCGTCGACGCTCTGCGATCGGTCGAGGGGGAGGCGGTGGGGCGGGCGCTCGACACCGTGGCGAGTTTGCCGGAGCCCCAGCGGTGTGGGGCCGATGGTGAACTCCCTGAGCGTCCGAGTGACCCGAACCTCAGGGCGCAGATCGAGGCGACCTATGCGGTCCTAGAACGTTGCAGCGTGATCAGTGCGACGGGAGACTCCCGCGGGGAACTCGACTGCACCGAAGGCGCGCTCGCGACGGCGACCGAACTTGGAGAGCCGGACCTGCTCCTCGACGCGCGTGCAAGTCGTGCGTTGGCTTTGACCTCCAACGGGCGCCGCGAGGAGGGCCGGGTGCTGGGGGAGCAGAGCTACTTCGCGGCCAAGGCAGCAGGGCGTGTCGAGCTCGCGAGGGACCTGGCCATGCGACTGGCGAAGGGCTCGGCGAAGCGTGACCCCGAGGAGGCGCATCGGTGGTTGCGATCTGCGCGGGCCTCACTCGAAACAGATTTGCAGCGGGCCGCGTTCGCCCGGATCGAGGCCTTGGCCTTCCACCACGAAGGCGACGAAGCTCGCGCGCTCGAATCCGCTGAGGCGGGGGTTCGCCATGCCGAGGACAGTGGAGTCCTCCGAAGCTTGGGGCAGGCCCTCAACACGCACGGCAAGATCCTCAACGAGCGCGGGCGGACGAACGAGGCGCGACCTATCTATGAACGGGCGGTCGCCGTGCAGACCGAGGCATGGGGAGACACCCATCGCGCAGTTGCCACGGCCCTCAACAACCTGGGGACTGTCTTGGCGATGAGCGGAGATCTCGAGGGGAGCCTGCCGCACTTCCATCGAGCGCTGACGATTCGGCGCGCGTTGCTTCCTCATGCGCATCGGTCCATCGCGACGGCGACGGCGAACGTTGGGGAGACGCTGTCCCGACTGGGCCGTCATGCGGAGGCGCTGCCCTACCTTCGGGAGTCCGCCGAGGTTTTCTCCGCTGTGGAAGGCCCCGAAAGCGATGAGCATGGTTCGCTGCGAATCCAAATGGCCAACGCGTTGCGCGAGCTGAGTCGTTTCGAAGAGGCCAGGACGTCCTTGAACATCGCGCTCAAGATCTTCCGTGCGTACCCGCTGGAGCACCACGATCGATTTGCCGCCGAAACGGCGCGAGCACGGCTGCTGGAGGCGGAGGGCGAGCCCGGGCGAGCGATCGCGTTCTTCGAGTCTGCGCTCGACGCCCCGTTGCGGGATCCAGACCGCGCCTCCGCCGTCCGCCACCTGGACCGACTGCGCGCTGAGCCCGAGCCGGGCAGACTCGAGCCCTAGGATTGCGAAAGCGGAGACTCTGCTAGCTTGAGGAGCATGCCACCGGTTCCCCGAGCATTCGCGAGGCTCTTCTTGATCGGCTGCCTGGCCGTCGGTGGCTGCGGCACCGAGAAAAATGACGACGTGGGGATTGGGACCGTCAGCGGGTCCTCAGGAGGGGAGGGTGAATCCACGACCTCCGGGTCCGTGGAGACGACCAGCTCGACGACGGCTCCCGAGTGCGGCCCGTGCCCGCAAAGCGAGTGTCAGAACGACGCGGACTGCGGCGAGGAGCTGTTCTGCTTTCAGCAGACGGGCATCCAGAACGAGAGCTGCAGCCACTGCCAATGGAACGTCAAGGTGTGTGCTTCTTGTCAGGACTCGTCCGACCCGACCAAGCAATGCTTGTCCGACGAGGGATGCTGCGAGGGGTTCATGTGCGTTCGGCCGGACGAATCGACGCCCGGCTTCTGCGCGCCGACCGACGCCACCAGCACGACCACCGGGAGCGATACCGGAGAGAGTGACGGGACTGGCCGGACTTCGGGTACGACCACGGGGTGAAGTTGTGCGCGCTCTCCGATCGCGCCGTTGCATCGATTCCAAGCGACTCCGCCGCTTCCGGAGACGTCACAGATCTGCAAAGTCGCGGCGGACCGAGCTGATCCGGATCTCGTCCAGCGCCCCGTTGTCCATGAACGTCGACGGTGACTGAGTCGGGCTCTTCTTTACTCCTTGTGCGCTACCAGCAATGAACCACGGCATGGCGGTGTCGAGGCCTCCGATGAACGGCGGTGGATCTGCGACCAGCTCGGGATCGTTGGTTCTTCCGTCGCACGCAGGGATACCGCCGCCGGGAACATCGGGCTGGTCCAGGGATCCCTGCAGGACGCCGTCGATGTAGAGCTCCATCCTCGGCGGACCGAAATTGTAGGCGACGTGCACCCAGGTATCCGGGGGGAGCGGATCCTCAGAGCAGACCGCTGCCGCAGTCCCCATGCTTTGGTGTCGAACGACGAGGTGCCGAGCGCTGGGGTCACCGACCGGGCTGGTCACGCTCGTGAGGAAGAACGTCACGTGCTCGGTCACCGCACCCTGGGCGTCGCGTGAGAGCAGGGGAAGCTGTGCTTCGGTATTGGGGGCGAGGACCCAGAGATCGATCGAGCCGGCGGGCAGATCGAAGGCGGGTGCATCGAGAACCCTCCCGGCCATGCCTTCGGTTGCCCCAAGCGCGGTGCCGCAGCCGGCCGGTCCGAGCACGGACGCAGGTACGCCTGACGCGACTTCCCCATCGTAGTTTCCGCCGTCGTCGACCCACAGTTGCGCCGGGTCTTCGAACCGATAGTGCGCCACCACACCGCCATCGACCCCGTACGCGCAGTCAGAGCGTTTGGAACCGGTGCTCGAACCCGACGTGTCCGCCCCGGACGTACTGCCATCGGAGGACGTCGTCGCAGTGGTGGTGCTGCTGACCATGCCGGAGGATGCTCCTGTGCTGACGCTCGAGTTCGTGGTGGAAGAGGTCGTATCAGGGGTCACACCCGATGAGTTCGACGACGAACCAGACTCGGATTCGGACCGAGCGTAGAGCGGGTTTTCTCGCGCACATCCGGCGAGAAGCACCAGCGCTGCCATGGCCGGAAGCCTACTCACACACAGAGTGTAGGGAGTCCGGTTCGGCGAACACAATCGATTCCTCAACTCGAGCCGCTGAGAGGCCCTCGAGTCCCGGAGCGGCATGCACCGGTCGTGATAACTTGCGCGGACGTGCGTGAGGCGATCGCAATCCTTCTCCTCGTGAGCAGCGCTTGCGGGCCCTCCGAATCGCAGACGGTCGACTCGACGAGCACCGGGGGCGGAACCTCCACCGGCACGGCGGTGGCGGTCACATCTTCGACGGTGTCCTCTTCGGTGTCCTCCGCATCGACCAGTTCGTCAGGTGCAGACGGATCGAGCGAGTTGACGGGCTGGGACCTGCCCGACCTTCCCTCGCCCGACCCCGATCCCCCGCAGGCATCCGACTACTGCGAGTCGATCGTCGACAGCTTCTGCGACTTCTACCTCCGCTGCGGGCGGATGGATGTCGCGTCCGCGGAGCTGTGTCGCGAACCGTTTCTGGAGTCTTGCAACACGACCTTCGAGCCGCAGTATGTGGCACTCGAAGCGTCGGGCTTGCTGACGCTGAGCCCCGAGGGGTTGCTGGCGTGCGAAGAGCATCTGGCCGCCGTCGCTTGTGAAGAGCAGATCTTCGAGCTGACAGGGCCCTGCCGCGGGTTGTGGTCGGGTACGCAAGGGGCAGGAGAGGGCTGTGGCCTCGACGTCGAGTACTACGTCTGCGAGCCCTCGGCGGCGTGCACGATCGGCCTCGACTTTTGCGGGACGTGCGAGACGGTGCTCGAGCCTGGGGAAGACTGCACCGCGGAGGAGACGACCTGTGGTCCGGAGGGGTTCTGCGATGCGGGTGTATGCCGCGCTCGTGTTGCCAACGGTGGTCGCTGCACCCCCGACGACCGCTGCATGGCCGGGTCCGGCTGCGCCGACGGCATCTGCGAGGGGCCCACGTTCGTCACCCTCGGCGATGCTTGCGGCGCCACGCAGCGGTGCCCATACCTCACGGCCTGCGTCGGAGGTGTGTGTACGTCGACCGCCGGACTCGGCGAGGCGTGCTCGGCCGGCACCCCGTGCGAGATCGGCTTCTGCGCGGGTGGTACGTGCGCCGCTCCCGTCGACGATGGGGAATTGTGCGACGGCAACGCGGAGTGCAGCTCGGGCATGTGTGTCGAGGGCATGTGCGCGCCGCGACCCTCCGGCTGTATCGGAAACTGAGGCCAGCTCCGGACGCGGACGGCTACCGTCGGCGGGCGGTTGTTCGGATGAGGTACGCGACGGCGATCAGGTTCGTCGTCGCCAGCGCGTAGAGCCCCGGAGGCTCCCCCCTCATCCGTTGCTGCCCGACCTCGAACGCGACCAATCCTCCGACGATGTCCACCACCGCGCCATGGCTCAGTCCGACGTTGCCCCCTTGGCCGCGCCCGGCGTGCAGCGCAACGCCGTAGCGGACGTGCAACTGCGGGGTCCCGGCTCCGACCCCGGTTCCACATCGAAACCAGTGGCCGTGAACCGGACCCTCCACGAACATGTAGCCGGCCTCTGAGTGGTACAGAAAATTGATCTTCTGCACGTCCCGGCGCCCGTGCACGAACCCCGTGGCGCCCAGGCCTGCGTGAAGACGCCGCGCTTCGATGGCGAGGTCGGATCCGGGGCTTCGCGAAAGATTGGTGCCCACGCCCAAGGAGAGGGTCGGCCAAGCCGACAACCGCTTCACGGTGTACGGCTCGATCGAGCTCGGCGGAGTGACCGCCTTGCTCGGGCCGGTACTCCTCGAAGACGTGCCCGTGGTCTGCGACTGAGCCCGACTACAGGCGCTGGATGTTGACGATCCAGTGCTCGTCCTCCAGCGGGTCACCGTAGGCTCCGCTGTAGAAGTTGCCGCCGAACCTGGCCGACCAAGTGAGCTCGACCGACTCGCCTTGGGCCAGGTCGGGTGCGTCGAACTGAATGACCTGCGCTCGCTGACACCGCTGACCACTTCGCCCTTCCCAAGGCCCGTCGTCGGTATCGACCTCGACGCTCAGGCTGCCTTCGGGGCCGGGCTCGTCTTCCTCATCGAAGTACGGGTTGTCGTCGTCGTCAGGGTCAGCGACTGCATCCAGGTTCTCGGCGGTCACGATGACCGCCGCACCGGACGGAGCAACCCAACTTGCGTAGATCGTGGCCTTTGGCTGTGTGTTCTTGACCTCGGGCCCCTCCATGCACAGAGTGACCTCGAACGCCGCAACGGGCGTCTGGGCATCCAGGGTGAACGTGGGCCCTTCCACGCTCGTTCCCGAACTTCCGGGCTCGCACGCCGACAGCAACGTCAACGCGGCCAGGGTCAACCAACGAGCGGAAGTCGAGACGGCACTCGGGTTCATGCTCTGTGAGTGCCGCGCCCCGTCGGAACGATCACGACGAAGAGCGCTTTGTTGGCGTTTTGGCAGGGGACGCGGGGCAGGGCCCGGCTCTTACAGCTACGACCCGGCGCTCGCGTTCCCCACCGATCCACTAGGGCGCCAGCAGGATGCGTACGGCGCCCTCGCCAGCGTTTGCGCCGTCCTCGGCCTCGGGGTTCGTACCGACGTTGTAGGACTCGCCGCCTTTGCCGGCCGCGCCGCTCGCCCCTCCACCGCCGTTCGATCCGCCGCCGTCGCCACCGGCATACCCACCACCACCACCGCCGCCGTTGCCTCCGTTACCGCCGCCGCCAAAGCCCCCGATGCCCGAGTCGACGCACTGACCCGCCCGCTCGGTATCGTCTCCGGCACCACCGTTGAGGAACGAGGCACCGCCGCTGGGCATTCCGTTGGTCTCGAAGCCGCCACCTGGGCTCCCGTCTCCGCCGCAGCCACACCAACCGCCGTCGTTGCCGCCCTGGCCGCCGCTCCCGTCACCCTCGGCCGCGCTGCCGTCTTGGGTGGGCAGGTCCGTGCCTCCACAGTTTCCCACGCCCCCACCACCACCGGCGACGATCAACGGGGTCCCGTCCTCGAGGACGACGAACGTCCCCCCGCCACCACCAACGTCATAGAGTTCTCCGTCGCTGCCGCTCTGCCCGACCAGGAGTCGCAATACGTCTCCTTGCGTGAGCGCGAAGTCCCCCCGTACCCGGGCTCCTCTGCCGCCAACGCCATTGTTGTGATCGCCTGCCTGCGCGCCCCAAGCCTCGATGGTGTAGGTCGCGGTGTAGGGCGCGGTCCACTCTTGAATGCCGGCATCGAGGACGACATCGCCATCGAGGTCGGTGCCGACGTACTCCGCATCGCAGTCGGCTTGCGAGGGGCCGAGGTTGCCAGCATTGCCGCACACGGTGAACGTGACGTCGATGCTGGAGAAGCACAGGCTGGTGTCTGGCTGGCAGGTGTCGGAGCTACAGGACAGCTCGCCGCCGTCGAAGCCCTCGTCGGCGCAGGTCACTTCGGTGTCGGTGTCGCAGAGCTCGCCTGCGGTTTCGTTGACCACACCGTCGCCGCACTCGACCAGGGTGCAATCGTCGTCGCACTCCGCGGACGCACCCGAGTCGTCACAGCTCTCGACGCCGGTGTAGATGAGCCCGTCGCCGCAAGTCGCCATCACGCACTCGCTCGTGCAAGATGCATCGTCGGCGTTGGCGTCCCCGTCGTCGCACGCTTCCCCCTCGTCGAGGGATCCGTCTCCACAGAACGGATCGGGCGTGGTGCCGGTGGACTCGGTGGAGCCGGTGGTGTCGTCACCGTCGGTGTCGCCGGTGGTGTCGCCGTCGTCGGTGTCGCCGGTGGTGTCGCCGTCGTCGGTGGAGCCGGTGGTCCCGCTCTGCGCCTCGGAGGTCCCAGAGGTCCCAGAGGTCCCAGAGGTCCCGGTCGTGTCACCGCTTGCGTCGTTGCCTCCAGCGTCGTCCGTGCAAGCCATCGGGGCGAGTAGGGGCAGGACGAGGGCAAGTCGAAGCCGCATCATATGGTGCAGGATGTGTAACTCTGAATACGCTGTCAACTGGTCCCGATGCCAGCGAGGTGTCACGAGGGCGATACCGAGCGGTCGGGCGCGACGAGGGTCGCGGCGCTGATGCTCCCCGTGCCGTTGAGCAGGATCAGCGAAGCGTGAGCGTCCAGGCTTCGAGCTCAGCGAGACGGTTTTGGGTCGCTGCGCCGCCGGTCCGCAACTCGACGCGAGCCTGTGCGACCGCGTCCCGGGCGAGGGCTTTGTCCCCGGCGCTCCAGCGAGCACGTGCAAGCGCGAAGCGAACCTCGCCGAGCAGCTCTGCTGCTGCCCCGCTCTTGGTGAGGAACTCGAGGCTTCGACCGAGGGACTCCATCGCAGCGGTCGTCTCCCCCCGAGCAAGCGCAACCCGGCCCTCTCCGAAGAACAGCAAGCCGGCACCGTTTTCGTGGTCGCCAACCTTGGCACGCAGCCTCTGACCGGTCCGATACCACCGCTCCGCCTCGTCGAGACGTCCGGCGTCGAGGTGGCTGTTGCCGATCAGGACGTGCGACAGCGCGAGCGAGGGATGGTCCTCGCCCAGGACCTTCGTCCGAATCGTCAGCGCCCTTTGGTGCCGACCGAGGCCGTCGTCGACCCGTCCCTGCGCCCGCAACAGCGACCCGATGTCGTCCAGCGAGGAGGCGATGTCGGAGTGCTCGCCACCCAGACGCTTCTCCCGGATCGCGAGAGCCTGCTGATGAAGCTCGAGCGCCTCGTCGGGATCCCCGGTCCGCTTGGCGAGGTTGCCCAAGTTGGCGAGCAGCATCGCGACCTGGGGGGCGTCTGTACCCACGCTCTTTCGCATCACGTCGAGTGCGTGCTCGTAGTCTTTTCGCGCTTCGTCGTAACGACCTTGCTTCTTCAGGGCGACACCGCGTCCGGTGTAGAAGTTTGCGACCTCGAAGTGGTCGGCCCCCAGCCGCGCCTCGACGCTGTCGATCGCGAGCTCATACTCCTCGATCGCCTCGCGGTAGCGCCCCGCCTTGGAGTAGGTGTTGGCGAGGTTGAAGCGAAGCGGGGCGATCTTGGGGTGGTCAGCACCGAGGAGCTCGATACGCAACGCGAGCGCTTCCTCAAGCCTCGCGAGCGCGGCTGGATAGTCGCCGAGCATCTGTTGTGCGGTTGCGAGGTTGCCGAGTAGCACCGTGACCTGCAGCCGATCCTTCGCGCTGTGAGCCTCGAAGCGGAGAAGAAAGTCGGCAAGCAGCTCGGCGACGCCGGCGTAGTCCTCCGCGCCATACCGCAGCGCTGTCTCCCCGAGAACCACCCGGAGCTCTAGCTCTGCGGGCCGTCCCGCCCGCTCGAGAGAGGATCTGGCCCGTGCGAGCCAACGCCGTGCCTCCTCCGGGCGTCCCAGGCGGGTCGCGAGTACGAAGGTCGCGCCCGCTGCCGCCTCCGTGGCGGCGAAGTCCTGCCGCGACGACTCTCCGGCGGCGGCGGCTTCTGCAAACGCCACGACCGCGGCCTCGAACGATCCGGCGTCGAGCTCGAGAAGGCCGAGCGCAACCGCCGTCTCGGCCACGACGGGCTCGAAACCGATTTCCCTGGCTTCGAGGACGGCCGCGGTGACGACCTCGCGAGCCTCATCGAGCCGGGCTGACTCCGAGAGGGTTCTGGCGCGCTGAAGACGCTCGCGCAGCTGGATGACGCGCTCTCGGTCCTGGGCGCGTGTGGGCAAGATCATCGCACGCGCGAGTCTTCCGTCCTCCCCGCACTCGGCGATCGGCCGCATCGCGTCGAGCTGATCGGGGAGGCGTCCTACGAGCCTTTCGGTCGGTTCCGCAAGCACCTCCAAGAGGCCCTCCCGCGATGCCGCCATGACTCGCAGACACTGCATGCGCTGATCGAACGCGGCTGCCTCGGGCACACCAGAGTCGAGTTTGGCGCACGTGCTCCGATATGCATCGGACCATCCGTCGACCTCTGCGGCCGACCATGTCTGCAGCGCTGTCCAAGCCGCCGGTGCAAGCTTCGGATCCGCTTGCTCGAGCCGGACCTTGACCTCGTCGAGGTGAGCTCTGGTCCACGCGCGCTCCAGCCGGTCCGCCCCGTCTTCGCAGCCGTGTGTCGTCGGTTGGGAGGCCGCCCACGCGGCCATGCCGGTGAGGCAGATCCCCGCTGCGACGGGCAAGATCCAGCGTCTGCGGACGCGGTGGGTGAGGGCGCCGAGCAACGCATCCATCGAGGCCCAACGATCGCCAGGCTGTGGGGAGAGGCCACGGCGGAGGATCTTCTCGATATGGCGCGGCGTTCGATCGCCTTCGGGGCGGTCGAGGACCCGTTCCTCGGACTTGTGGACCGCCAACTCTCTCAGGCTCACGGCGTCGTAGATATCCGTCCCGCCTCGCAGCGCCCGAAGAAGGGCCAGGCAGAACGAAAACTGGTCGACGGCAGGCCCGACCCCGCTGCCTGCGTGCTGCTCGGGCGCCATGTAGCGTGCCGTTCCCATGACCAGCCCCGTTTCGGTCAACCGCGGCGGAGACAGCGGCACTGAATCGGTCGCGGGATCCACCGATAGCCCCGCGCTGCTCTCTCCCTGCCCGTCGATCAGAGCCAAGCCAAAGTCGAGAACCTTGACCGCGCCGTCATCACACACCATCACGTTGTCCGGCTTGAAGTCGCGGTGGACCAACCCGTGCGCATGCGCGGCAGCGAGGCCCCGACCGGCGAGCGCGAATGTGTGAACGATTTCTGTGACGTCCCGCTCCTGCTCGAGCCATGCCGACAGGGTCTCGCCCGCGATGAGCTCCATGACCACAAACGCGGAGGGGCCGTCGTCGTCATAGGTACCCACGTCGTAGACGCTCACGACGTTCGGGTCGGAGAGCTTTGCGAGCGCCTGTGCCTCTCGTAGGAAACGGGCTGTCGCCTTGCTTCGGTCGCGCTTGTTTCGAGAGCGAATCAGCTTGATCGCTACAAGGCGCTCGGGTACGGGGTCTCTCGCGGCGTAGACCAGTCCCAGTCCTCCTCGCCCGATGATCTCCACGACCACGTAGCGGTCGAGTTCCGGCGGTGGGGAGAACTCTGCCAGCGTCTCGAGGATCGCGTCGTCTGTCCCGCCAGTCTCGCGGCTGGAAACCACCGCCGTCTCGAGTTGAGCAGATTCCCCCGCAGACCGGTGCGACGAGGAACTCATCGATGCCCTCATGGTCTCCTCTCCCGCTCGGATTCGCCAGTCCTAGACGAGGAACGGCGGCGGCGGAAGGTGACGAAGAACGCGGCACCGGGATGAAGCTCAGACAACGAGCGTCATCGCAGGATCCCGAAACGGGGACCCCGCCGTTCCCCAGCACTTGCCCTGTCGACGACGACCTGCAATCGGGAGAGTGCTCGGCGCAAGGCGAGTCGTGTGACCACGGCGACCTCGTGCAGACGCCGGGGGGCGACTCCATCATTGTTGGTGCGTTCGCACCGGGCGCGTGAGGCCAGCGCGGTCGCGCTTGCCGGCGGCGAGCCGCAAGCGGAGGCGCGGACCGATTCGCTGGAGCTGAGACCCGACGACCGTGAAGTCGCCGGTCGAGTCCCGCCGCCTGCATCGACGCCTCGCGATCCCACGGGACCGTGCCCGGTGAGCCCGCGTCCGGCGTGCGGGTGCAAGAGTGGGCGATTTAGGGCGACTTCTTGGTCTTCACCGGGCCGTCTTGTCCCAGGATCGTGAACTCGATTCGCCGGTTGTTTGCTCGGCCCTGTGCGGTCTCGTTGGTATCGACGGGTTCGTCGGGTCCGACGCCACGGGTTTCGATGCGGCCCGGTTTGATGCCGCTGTCCACCATGGACTTGCGCACCGCCTCTGCACGGCGCTTGGACAGATCGACGTTGTGGGGGTATCCGCCCTGCGAGTCCGTGTGGCCTGTGATCCTCACCCGGATGTCGGGGTAGCGCTTCATGACTTCAACGGCGTTGTCGATCCTCGGTTTGGACGAGGACTTGATGCTCGCCCTGTCGGTTTCGAAGTTGATGCCTTCCATGATGCCGGCGAGATCGTCGAACTCCGGCGGCACCTCGTCGGGGCAGCCGTCGGCGTCCTCGAACCCGTTGCGGGTCTCAGGGTCGTTGGGGCAGCTATCGATCGGGTTCTCCAGACCATCACCGTCGTTGTCGTCGATGCAGACCGTCGGGCACCCCCGCGGAGCCGGTCCGTAGACGTCGGGGCAGTAGTCGTCGCGGTCGATGATGTGGTCGCCGTCCCGATCGCCGGTCGTGGGACGGGGCCGTTTCTTCTTCTTGCGACCGAGCGTGACCGTGAGCCCGAGCAGGATCTCGGGGCTGGACGCGAGGCCCTCGCCCACGCCGATGCGGTTGCTGACCACGTTTCGAACGTCCAGCCGCAGCATGATGCGATCGTTGATGAAGGCCTTCACGCCGCCGCCGAAGTGAATGGCGACGTCCTGCTCCGAGCCGAGGGACGCCGGAGGCACATCGCTATCGACGCCGAGGAGTCCGGTCCCGGCCAACAAGAACGGGGTCACGCTCCACAGCCCGAGCTGAGCGATCAGATGGCCGCGCAGGGCCCACGCGGTTGCGGGATTGCCCGTGTCGCGGGTTCTTGTTGGAATGACACCGCCCAGGTCGAACCGAGCGACGCCGAGGTAGAACGAGAAACTTCGAGCGCGGAACGTAGTCCACCCTAAGTTGCGGGCGAACACATGTCCTACTCCGGCCAGCTTTCGCCGGTGTCACCGCACAACGTACGAGTGAGGCCCACCTGCGTCTGCGATCCATGGTGTCGCATTCCGTTTGCGCGGTCATGGAACCGGCCTTGCGGAACACCTGCAGGATCTCTTCGTAGCCCGGCTTGGTTCGTTCCCTGGGTAGATCGGGGACTTGAGAGGAGCTGGCTCGTTCTCGTCGCTCAGGACCGAAGAACGTCCAGCGCCACCGGAGGGACGTGACTTCGTCCGTGCCTCGAACCCCGGCCCTCGTGGCCTCTTCACCGCCTTGTGAGCGTCGGCCAGCTGCTCGGTCGCGTCGAGTTTGGCAAACGGGTCGTGGGTTTCATGGTGCGAACTCGAGGCACACGCCCACCGACTCCGCTGAGCTTTCTGTCGATGTGGTCCTGCCGAGGGCGGTTGCTCGGGAGCTGAATCGCTCAGTTTGGCGGGATCCCCTTCTCAGGGAACAACGCGGCAGAACGAGACCGGCGAGTTTGCAGCGTCTTCCGGCGCGACACAGTATTGGCAGTCCGAGGGGCAGTCCTCGTCGTCGTGGCAGACGATCTGTGGTGTGGCGTCGCAGACGACGAACGAGTCTTCGTCCGCGCATGACACCAGGTTGCCGAGCTGGGTTACGTTGAACACGCAGTGCTGCGCGGCTTCGCAGTCCTCCGGCCCATCGCATTGCATCGTCCAGCCATCGAGGCAGACGACGCCGCCTGTCGGAGGAACGCACGAGGTGGAGCCATCCGCATTGCAGATGTTGCAGGCGTCTTCCGGCGCACACGTCAGAGCGCCGCAAACCACGCCGTTCGGCCCAGAGGGTACAGGCACATCCGGAAGGGTTCCCGTGGACCCCGACTCGGATGACGTACCCGCGACCTCCGACGTGCTGGACGAGGTTCCCGTCGTCGAGGTCGTTGAAGTTTGGGCTCCCGTCTCAGCCGCGCCGCTCGAGCTTCCGGCGGCCGTCGTGCCTTCACTGTCCGCACCGCAGCCGGAAGACAGGAGCAGGGCTGCTGCGACGTCGATGATGGCGTGCGCGTACCGCATGCGCGGAGCGTAGCAAGGACAGCGAGCCAACGTCGTTCTCCGAGGGATGGACGCCCGCGGCGATTGTTCTGGCTGCGTCCGTACCCTCTCGGCCTCTGGGCCAGGTCCAGATACCTGGACGCAACCGTAGCTCCGCCCGTTTCGGCGAAGCCGAGGGGGCCAAGAAAGTTCTTTTGAACCGCTGTCCCGCTCGCGTCACCACCGGGGTGCGATGTCTCGGGAAGACCCCGGCAGGCATCGCGGAATCGAGTTCAAATGACCTTCTGTACAGCTTGTGGCGAACAATTCGATGCCAACGACCGATTCTGCAGCAAGTGTGGCTCGGCCAGGGATGGCCTGACGGGGCAGCTGGGTGCCGTCGAGGCCGGGACCCGACCGCAAGGGCTAGCGCCTGCCAACAAACGAAAGCTCTTCCTTCGGTCTTTACTCGCGCTACCCATCTGGGCCGTCATTTTCTGGGCCGTGTTCATGTTCAAAGGATGCTCGAGCACCGAGGGGAGTGTGACGGCGCAGGGCGAGCCTCTCGGATCGTTGAACTTCGTCCCGCAGCAATGTCGATCGGGTGAGCACGAGTCTTTCTATGGCGTCTTCCTCCTTGGAGACGACGAGAACTCCGGCGCCATCAAGGCGGTCGTGGACGCTCGGGAGGGAGACTTCCTGGACGTCGAACTGCCCGGGTCCTGCAAGGGACCGGACAATGATGACTGCACCATCGTCCGCGTGGATCCTTCGCAGTGCACGACGTTCGACCTGGAGGTCAAGAAGACCGATACCTGGGTCAACGAGATTCGACTGCTCGACGGAAGGCTCAAGCTGAACTGCGCCTTCGAAGACGGTGGCACCTTGGTCGCGGACGTGCGCTTCGAGAGCTGCGACTGATCGGGTTCACTCGGCGGCTTCGCGTGTTCCGCCTCGAGTGAAGTTCCATCTGCATCCCGCTTCGGATCGCCCGCCGCCCCACGGTGCGACACCGACGAAGGATGGACGGGGATCTAGCCTCACCGTTTTGGCAACGTGTGCGGCGCGGCTTCGGTCACCGGCAGCTGCACCCGCAACTCGAAGTACTCGGAGCCGTGTGCGAACGGTTGTCCGTTGAACGCTTCGAAACCTGGTTGGTCGTCGGGGACGAACCCACTGGCCGGCAGCCAGGTGAGGTAGAGCCAGTCGAGAGCGCGCATCTCCAGATCGACCCCGCCGGCAATTTCGAGCTCTGCGACCTTCATGGGCTCGAACTCGTGGATGCACACCCCGCCCTGTGCCGGAACGGAGTCGGGAACCTCGAGCCCGATGTCGTAGCGACACTTGTCGAGCGCAACGACCTCCGGATCGTCCCACTGGTAGCCGAGCCACTGGCCGTCGGCAAGGCCGTGCCCCTCCGCCCAGACTCGCAAGCGGGTCACCGCGTCCATCACGTGGCTCCCCTCGTAGGGACGGTGGACGCGGATGTAGGCGACGCGCCGCCGCGGGCAATCGCGGAGCGTGACGGCGAACCCGTCTGGATTGTCGCCGGCGGGCAGACGCGCGAGCTGCTGGGGACCCGCGTGATCCTGATGCATCGTTTCGCGATTGCTCCGCCGGAAGGTTTCGACGTCGAAGACCCGCGGCGGCACGCCGTAGCGGCTCCGGAAACTCCGCGAAAAGTCCGAACTCGAGGAAAAACCACATGCGAGCGCGATGTCCGTCAGGGTCATGCCCTGTCGATAACTCAGCATGTGGACCGCCTTTTCCAACCGAACGCGCTTGACGAAGACGTTGAGGGTCTCGCCGACCAGCCCCTTGAAGATGCGATGGAAGTGGCAGGGGGAAAAGCACGCGACCCTGGCGACATCCTCGAGCTTCAGCGGTTCGCTCAAGTTCCCGACGATGTGATCGATCGCCCGGTTGACGCGGGCGACATAGTCGAGGTTCGCAAGATTTGGCAAGTCAGCCACGGAGTAGGGGAGCTAGTGTCGGCCCACGATGACAGGACAGACAACGACGCTCGGCAATTTCTCCGTGAGCCTAGCCGTGAAGGACCTTCAGGCCTCCAAGGCGTTCTACGCGAAGTTGGGTTTCGAGAAGATCGGCGGCGACGAGGCGCAAAACTGGTTGATTCTGCGAAACGGTGAGACCAAGATCGGGCTCTTCCAGGGCATGTTCGAGGGCAACCTGATGACGTTCAATCCGGGCTGGGACAGCAACGGCGACCCCCTGAGCGAGTTCACCGATGTTCGTGAGCTGCAAAAACAGCTCAAGTCCCAGGGCGTGTCTCTGACGACCGAGGCCGATGAGAGCACGACCGGTCCGGCGAGCTTCACGATGGTGGATCCGGACGGCAACGCGATTCTCTTCGACCAGCACGTGTAGGCGACCTCCGCAGGCTCGCGAACGACCTACGGCTGTCGGCCGCTGCCCAACTGGAGAGACTCGTGTGTACCCGATCATCATTCGCGCCAGGAAGGGGGTGGGGTCATCTGGGCGCAGCTTCCATTGAAGCCGCGAGTTCTCGAACGGTGTGCAGGTCTTCGACGAGCTGGTCGCAGATCGGCCCGTAGATCAACGAGTTCGGGAAGGCACCGCCGATGTCGTGGACCGTGTCGGTGGTGAACACGCTCTGGCCCGACCCGGTTGGTGCCAGCGTCCAGGAGTTCTCAATGACCGGGACCCGCAAGACTCCGCGCGGCGGCTCTCCACCCGGGTCGATCGCCTTCGCGTCGACCCGAAACACGCCCGCGTCCGGGTCGTGGGTGAAACTCAGATGCTCCGTCGCTTCGCGGTCGCGAAAGGGGAAGGGCAACGGTGTGCGGCCGTAGAGGACGACGGTGGACGCGGACTCTTCGAGGATGCGGCGCTGCAGGCCCTCGGGGATGTATTGCTCGTCGAGCAGTCGATACCGCAGCGCCCGCATCGCGACGTCCGGTTCGGCATCCACCACGCCGACGATGCGAAACTCTTTGACGTCGGCCCCGAGCGCGTCTCGCTCGTAGAGGACCCACAACGGCGGGTCCGCGTGATCGACGTCTCGAAGGGTCCACCCGGTTGCGTCGGGCACCCACGCGGCCTGCGCCGGAGCTTTGGGTCCGGCACAGGCGCTGAGAAGCAGCGTGAACACACCGATCCACAAAACGCGGAATGTGAGCATCATGAAGATCAACATGACACCGAGGTCCCAGGCGTGAATGGACCGTTCTCGTGACGCTGTGTCCCGCCGCTGCGCTGCCGCGGGACGTCTGGCTCTGCCGTTTCCTCTCCGTAGAGTCGTCAGCGGTGGGCGTCCCCTAGGGGCTCAGCGATCGCGCAGGTCTTCTCCATCAGGCGGCAGGGGTTTCCGGAGCAGGTGCACGTTCGCTCTCGAACGACATCACCGTCCGCCCACACCACGCTCTTTCGCCAGACCGTCCGGCCAACCTTGGCTGAGAACTCCCGGACTGTCTGCGTCTTCCCTGCGGTCGTGCGCATGCGTTGGCTCTGGCTGATGACTGGTTTCACCGTCGTCGTAGGCGACGATATCGCCTCGGCGAGCATGTTCGCCTCGGCCTTCGCGTAGCCGGTGACGTCATCGACAGTGCACGCACCCTCGGCGCACCAGCGGCGTTCCGCTGCGCAGACGAATCCGATCCCCTCGTCCTGGGGCGACGCAAAACAGAGCCGGTCGGTTCCCTGCAGGTGGGTGGCGTCGGGAACCCAGTCGATCTTCGCGGCCTCAGCCGCATCGAGTTGTTCGAGAAACGGCGGCACGTCGAAGTTGATCGCCCCCTCGCCCAGGGACATGTGCTTCGGCTCGCCCCCGGGGAACACGGGGGTGTCGATCGGAGCCCGGTCTGCGTCACCGACGTCCAACGTGCAGTCATCCACCGAGCACACGTTCGCATCGCAGAAGCACTCCGCTTCACGCAGCGTTCCATCGGTCAGGAAGGTGAAGACCGAACGGTTGTGACTGCGGGTCGCCGACTCTTCGGGCTGGGCGCCTCGTAGTTCGATGACCCGATCCGACGGATCCTCGTGCAGGGTGTATGCGAGCCGCTGGCCCGCAGGAACCGCGTCCTCCAGATTCGCCCGAACCAGGCGCGTCTCCTTCACGACCTCTGTCAGTGTGCGGCCGTAGGAGTACAGCGGCTCATGGTCGACCGATCGGACATACGCGAGCCCGCCGGCCGCGCCCGCGGGGTGCCTGCGTCCCTTGAACTCCACCTGCATGCCGGCGATGGACTTGGAGGGAAGCTGGACCTGCTCTGCGGGACTTAGCGCCACGTACGTCTTGGGCACCCGCACCGATGCCCATCGCGAATCGAGGTACTCCAACTCGTCGTCGTCGCGTGGGGCCTCGAAGCGCGTGTCGATGGGGAGCAGTCCGGCGGTCGGCATCGAAAAGGAGCATCGCTCCCGCGCGCATCCAACCTCCGAGCAGCTGCAGACCGCCTCGAGAAGCACGCCATCGCTGCGCAGACCCATCAGCGCACGGTTCTCCAGCACCTTGCCAGACGGGCCGCGCATCATCCAGTTGAGCTCGATCTGGTTGTCGTCCGGCCGCTCGATGAGCCGGAAGTCGCCGCCCGACGGTGCCGGCAGACCCCGGGCGCTGGCTTGCGTTTCGGTGCTCTCTCGCAACCCCGCCGCAAGTTGGCGCAGGCTCATGCCACGAGAGTTCTCCAGGTCCGGGTGCTCCGCCGACATCACCCAGACCACGCCCGAAGAGAACCCGTCCTTGGATCTGCGGCCCTGCACATCGACGGTCGACTGGGGCCGGGTGGAAAGGACCGACTGGCGGAGACGCTGCAGTTCGTCGGGGGCGAGGGGAACGAATGCTTCGGGAGTCGTGGCGGTCGCCCAACGTGTGGAGACCGTGGAGGCAGGCGCGGATGCGGTGTTCGAGGAGGCGCCGCAACCGGTGAGCGCGACGAGGAGGAGCAGACGGTTGGGTCTCATGGCGCCAGCGCGACTGTACGATGGCGATGCCGCAGTCACCGGATGCCGCCAACGGTCGTGAAACGGGGAATCCGAAGGAATCCGGAAGAAGATGCGAGCGCGGTGTCCTACGGGGCACACGATGGGGCGATGGATCGAACGGAGCGCAATCTCCTGGGTTGCGGTAGCAGGGTTGACGGCGTGCGGCCCGAGCGTCGCGGTCTCCGGTGGCGCCAACTCTGGGGGCGGGACCGAAGCGGCGGGGTCCGACACCACAGAGTCTCAGACGGGCGGGATGGACCCGACGCAGACGAGCGGGGTCGACCCCGAACCGACCACGGATGGTCTCGATCCGGGGGGCAGCGATGAAAGCAGCTCCACCGGGGGCGACGAGGCGGGTTGGCTACCTGAAGCACGCGATGACTTTCAGACGTACGCCAACCTGTACGACAAGGTCATTCAGCGTACGTGCACGCCGTTCAACAACGTCTGTCACCACACTCGCGAGTTTCCGGACATGGCGCAGCCGGACTCCCTGTTCGACTCCATCGGAGTCCCATGCCGTGCGACCGGGATCCTGTGCATCACGCCCGGATCCCCACAAGATTCCGCGCTGTTCCAGAGGGTGACAGGGGAGTCCGCCGGGTCGTCGATGCCCTTGGCGAGCGGGCGCCTGAGCGAAGCCGAGATTGGCGCCATCGCGTGCTGGATCGAGACCCTGCGAGACGGGGTCGTGCCACAGGTGGATGACGTCATCGACTACGACAACTGCGAGTACGCGACGCAGGGGGAATGAAACGGCCCTGGGTCCGCGCACGAACCCCTGCTTCGCCTGAAACCGCGAGGTCTGCCTGACCCGGAAGGGCTACGGGCTACATGCAGGGAGTTGTCTGTTCGACGAGACCGGACGCGTCGAAGGAGCCGGACCAGTCGCCGGCGGAGGAGCCGACAAACACGATCATCCGAGGTCCGGTGCCGTCTGTTCCGGGAAAAGCGCTAACCCGGAGCGATTCAAACATCTCGCCGGTGACCGGCGTGCAGCCAGCGTCCGCATAGTCCGACATGATCGAGGGGCTGTCGGGGACGGCGTCGACGGCGAACGTCGCCGCGTCCAGGGCCGCCGGCCCAACCGTCTCGTATGGTTTGGGGAAGCTCGTGAGGTCGTTGTAGGCGACCGTTTCACCATCGCAGATGAAGTTCACGCTCCACCCGACGACCTTCTTGGGTGTGGGGGTCGCAACGGTGCCGTCCGGTTCGATGCCTTGGGCGACGATCAGGTTGATGAGGCAGTTGGTGTGGCCGGCGTCGACGAAGGCCTGCGCGTCGGCGGCGACGTCTCTCAACGTCATGCTTCCGATGCCCGCTCCATCCGTTCCATCCGTTCCATCCGTTCCTCCGGACGACGCTCCGTCCGTTCCTCCGGACGACGCTCCGTCCGTTCCGCCAGACGAGGTTCCCCCGGACGCCTCCGCGCCCTGAGCGTCCGACCCTTGACCGCTCGTGGCCTCGCCACTATCGCTATCCGCCTCGCCATCCGCAGCGCCCTCGTCGTGACCACAGCCTACGGCCGCGGTCACTAACACCGCAGCAAGAAGGGCGTAGAGCCAATCCCCCATGCCTCTCACTTTACCATGCGGTCTGAGCGAGCCCACACTCCGGGCCACGCCAGCACGATAAGCGAAGGAGGTCACGTGACGCGAACGCGCTCGACGGAGATCACACAGCGGCAGTACCGGTCCGCAGCGATCTGTTTGGTTCCGGGCTCAGTTGCGGGGCTCGCCAGCAGAGCCAGCCGGTACGGCGCTCGCGCCCTAGCCCCGGTTGGACGCGACGCGGAACCGCAAGGCTCCGGCGTCGAGGTCAGCGGCGAGATACTCCAGCGTCGGTTCTGCGCCGCTGAGGATCCCGATCGCCTTGGTGCGGGCGTTCTGGCTCCCCGCGGACCACACGACGCGGTCCCGCTCGCCGGGCTTGCTGCGAACGAGGCTGATCACCCCCGGCCCATCCGGGATGCGCTCGACGTTCTCCATCGACAGCGTCGCCTCCTCGCTCCAAGCGGTCCCGGTCGTAGGCTCGTAGGTTCGGAACGCCTCAGGGTGCGGAACGGGGGCGCCTACGAGGCCGCGAACCACGTCGAGCGAGCCGACGAATCCCACGGCGCGTCCATCGTCGTCGACGACCACCAAGTGGTGGCGGCCGCGCTCGGCCATGGTCTTGGCCGCGTCCTCGATCGTCGCGGTGACCGGAAGCGGGTCGGCGGGCGAGGACATGATCGACTCCACCTGGGTGTCCTCGGAGAGCTCGAACATGTCGGTGAGTGAAACGAAGCCCACAGGGCGTCCCGCTGCGTCGAGGACCGGTGCGGCGGAGATCCCCAGCGTCCGGAAGTAGCCCCGCACGTCGAGCGCGAAGTCGTCCAGAGCCGCACTGAACAGCTCATGATTCATGATCTCGCCGAGATACTTGGCCATACTTGAATCGTGGGTCGCGCAAGGCGAAACGGGACCCGCAGATGTTGCGGCGAGATGGCTGACGCGGCGCAACCGGTGGGGGTCCCCCGGATTCGAGGTTCGCGCTTGCGGATCTGCGGCATCAAGGTGGCGGCGGTGAGCAGATACCGACCTCGGTCCAAGTGCTCGAGATGCGGATGCCGTCGATGATCGCGGCCGCGCCATTGCCCACCGTGAACGAGAATCCGCCGGAGCCAACGTCGCCAACCGTCGCGAAGAACGTCCCGGAGCTCAGGCCGGTATGGATGTCCATTTCGCCTTCTTCGACCGCGAACGCGGCGCAGTCCGTGACGGCGGACAGGGTCACCAGTGGCGCACTCATCAAGCCCCCGTCGAATTGCCGTCGTGGGTCCGGTGGCCCGAACAGTCTCAAGCCCGCGAACTCGCTGCTCTGCGTCACGTCACGCCACAGGCGGAGGATCGTCCCCTCTTCCGGCCACTGGTTCGGGGCGTCGGTCCGGAACCAGACTTCGATGAGGACGTTGCCGGCCGCGTCCATTTCAGCCACCCCAAAGGGAGAGTCCTCGGCCCCCAGCGCTTGGCCCCACAACCCGGGTGCCGGGGTGATGGGACCGCTGAAGAAGATCGACGGGCCGTCCTCGACGCGGTTGAACACTTCGTCGCCGGCTGCGTTCAGGGCGTCGAAGTCCCAGCACCCCAAGACCTCGAACCCCCCGGGCGTGTCGTTGCATGGGGGCTGCACTGGACCAACGGCGTCAGCGCCGGTCGATGAAGATGGAGCACCGGTGTCATCCTCGGCGGTGTCAGAGGTGTCCTCCATCTTGGCGGTGTCAGATACGGCGGTGCTGGCTCCGGTCGCGGAGTTCGTGCCCTCGCCGCCGGCCGTTCCCGTGCCGATCGTGCTCATCGTCGTTGTGCCGGCTGCGTCGACGCTGCCGGTCGCGTCTCCAGTTCCAGCTCCCGATCCGTCTCCGAGCGACCCGGTCTCCGCGCCGTACAGCGGATTGGGCACCGCGCACGCGGTCGCGAGAACGCTCCCCAATGCGCTGACAGCTAGCCGCATCGCGACAGTCTACCCCACAGCGTGCGGGCGGCGGGCTCAAGGCGGCTCTCTGGATCGGAACGTCATCGACCTGCATCAGTGCCGAGTGCGATACGGACGAGGACAGCGTTCCTCGGAGTCCTCCCGCTTGCCCGAACCCCAGCGTTGCCGTATTGCAGCTGCGTGTCGTTCGGGATCGCTTTCGAGGGGTGCGCCTGCAAGGGTGCATTTCACGTCGGCGTGGCCGAGTGGATGCACGACCATGGGTACGAACCTGATTCGGTTGCCGGGGCGAGCTCGGGTTCGGTGATCGCGGCCCTGGTGGCGCTGGGCGAAGTGAAGGCGCTGGCCGAGTTGTGGCTGTCAGTCGGAGGAACGGCTGTGTTTCAGCCGAGGCGGATTCTCGGCGGGCGCTGGCCGTTTGTCATGAGCGAGGTCGTCGGTGTTCCGCTGCGCGACAAGCTCGGCGCGATGGTGCTGGCGGATGTTCCCAAGCCGCTGGCGATCACCGTCACGGTGCTTCGGCGACGTGGGCTGACGCGGCGCATCCTCAGTCAGCCCGACCGTCTCCCGTTGGTCGACGCGGTTCTGGCGTCGTGTTTCTTCCCGGGTCCGTACTCACGCATGGTCCCCGTCGACGGCCGGCCTGCCATCGACGGTGCGTGGCACGTGCGGACGCCCGTCGACACGCTCGAGCCGCTGGGGGCGAGCAAACAAATCGGCTGCGTCACGCGATCTGAGGGAACGCTGCGTGGAGGATTCCTGCGCGAGCGCGTCTTCGATGTCCCCCCGGCGTGTCGGATCCTGCGGCCCATCGAACCGCTTCGGCTGGATACATGGGAGCTGGATCGCCGCCGGATCGAGGACGCGATGGCGTTGGGGCGTCGCAGTGCTGAATCGTTCTTCGAGGCGAACGATGCGTGGCTGCGCGGCACCCCGTCGATGGGCGGCGCCTGATCTGCCTTCACCGAACAGTTGCCGCTGACGCGGTCTGAGGGCGGCGTGGTAAGAGTGCCCATGGTCCGACTGGCACTACTCCTCACCACCGTCGCGTCCCTCCTCCTCGGCGGATGCGGGAAATGTGAATACCGGGACGACTTGGCCTCCGACGCGGAGGCGGCCAAGGCCAACTTCTCGAAGCTTGAGAAGATCGCGGACAAGAGCTTCACCTGCTACGCCGGAAAGGCGCGCGTCGACATGGGCCCCGGCGCCTCCGCCGACTCGTTGGTTGTTGGGTTCCCCGAGGACGTGTCTGCTGAAGAGGTGGACAAGACCATCCAGGCTGAGTTCAAGAAGCAGGGCTTCGAACTCGAAAACACGGACAAGCAGGACAACGGGGTCATCATCCACAGCTTCAAGTCTGGTGACGAAGGCTACGTCGTCTCCATCGGGCGCGTTGGAAAGCAACCCGACGTGGAGATCTTCCACCACACCAAGCCCAAGTGATCGAGGGGGGGAAGACCAGTCCGGGAGTCGTGTACTGGCTCTTTGGGTCTCAGACCTTCGCGGGCGTGCTCCGGAGCTCCGCGCCCCGAGAACACTCGGCCGCACCTGGCCCTCAGGGACGTGGTCACCTGATCCCCAGGGCCAGGTCCGGGACGAAGCCGCGCCGCCGGAACCAACGCGAATGGACGAGCCGAGGCTCGCCTTCTGCAGATTCTGGTTTTCACCGCCGGCTAGGCGG
>CAJXVA010000002.1 GCA_913061055.1 uncultured Pseudomonadota bacterium | reverse complement strand
GGACTGGGAATCGCCGTTCATCGCTCCTTCCGCCCAGTCCGAAACGCCACAGCCGAACTCGAGGCAGGCCGACGCATCAGCGCCGACGAGATGCCCGAAGAGCTCAAGCCCTTCGTCCTTCGCATCAACGAGCTGCTCGACGCCCAAGAGCAGGCGCTGGAGCGAGAGCGGGAGTTCACGGGGAACGTGGCGCACGAGCTGCGGACGCCGATGGCGGTGCTGCACACGGGGCTTCAGGTGCTGGGGCGAAGGATCGACGAGCGCCACGCGGACACGGTGGGCGATCTGCGAGAGACGGTGGACGAGATGTCGACGTTGGTGGACAACCTGTTGTCGCTGTCTCGGAGCGAGCAGGCAAAGCAGTCGCAAGCGGTTCGAAGCGCAGACTTGGTGGCGAGCATCTGGTCGCGGCTCGAGGGCGAGGCGAGCGCAAAGGGGCTGAGCTTCGAGTCGAAGTTGACGGAGGCGGACGTGATGCACGTGAGCGAGGACGGGCTGCGGGTGATCCTGACGAACCTGCTGTCGAACGCGGTGGCCTACACCGAAGAGGGCGGACACATCGTGGTGGAGCGCCCCGCGGGGAGCGTGGTGGCGGTCTGGGACAGCGGGCCCGTTCCGTCGCCAGCACAGCTGGATCGGATGTTCGACCGGCTGTGGCGGGCCGACGACGCGCGAACCGAGGCCACCAAGCACGCGGGGCTGGGGCTGTCGATCGCGCGGACGCTGGCGGAGTCGATGGGGCTCACGTTGGTTGCTGAGGCACCGGCCAAGGGCGGGCTGCGGTTCGTCGTGCGATAGACTGCGAGAGCCGATGCGACTGCTCGTCGTCGAAGACAACGCCCGCCTGGCGAAGATGCTAGCCGCCGGGCTTCGGGATGATGGCCACGCCGTCGACCTCGCGGCGGACGGTGAGGCCGCGCTCGATCGCGCGTTCACGCAGCCCTACGACGCCATCGTCCTGGACTGGATGCTTCCGCGGCTCGATGGGATGGGCGTCCTCCGTGAGCTCCGCGACCGAGACATCGCGACTCCTGTCCTACTGCTCACCGCGAAGGACGACGTCGAGTCGAGAGTCGCTGGCCTGGACGCGGGGGCGGACGACTATCTCACCAAGCCGTTCGACCTGGATGAACTCTCCGCCCGGCTACGCGCTCTGGTGCGACGCAGCAGCGCGGCCGCAACCAGCAACAGGCTCGTGCTCGGCGACCTCGTCCTCGACCTCTCCACCAAGGCGGTCGAGCGTGGAGGCTCGCCCGTCGGGCTCTCGGCGCGGGAGTTCGCACTGTTGTCGTGCCTGATGCTCCGCAAGGGGCGGATCGTCTCTCGCGAGACCTTGCTCGACGCGCTCTATGACGAGGACGACACGGCACCGGCCTCGAACGTGCTCGAGGTCTACATCGGGCACCTGCGCCGAAAGATCGACCGGGGCCAAGAGAAAAAGCTGATCCGGACCCAGCGGGGCGAGGGGTATCGGATCTCCGCGGACTGAAGGACCAGGTCACGCTGCCACGGCAGCGCCTCCTGCCGAGAGCTCCAGCGTCTCGCCCAGCGCACGTCGGAGGTTGCGGCGGGCGTGAAACAGACGGCTCATCACCGTGCCCTCGCTGCAGCGGACGTCCTTGGCGATCTGTTCGTAGGTCATGCCGTGCAGCTCGCGCATGACGAGGACGGTGCGGTGTTGCTCGGAAAGTCCTTCGAGCCCTGCTCCAATCGCGGCGCCGATCTCTTTGGCCTCCACGGCTGAACTGGGCTTGAACGCGCTGCTCTTCAACGCGTGAACGTGCCCTTCCGTTGCCTCATCTAGTGCCTGCTCGCACCAGCGTCGCTTCCTGCGATGGCGGTCGATGCACACGTTGACGACGATTCGGTAGAGCCACGGGAGTGTCATCGGAGGGTTCTCGAGACGCTGTGTTGCTCGCATGACTTTGACAAAAGCATCGTGCACCGCGTCGAGCGCGTCCTCCCGATGCTTCAACTTCGCCTGCGCCCACGCGTAGGCCTCACGGTGGTGCTTCTCGTAGAACGCCTCGATGCTCGTCGCGGACTCCCGAACCATTGCCGTGGAGAACATCAAGTTCCGTGCCGGGACGTCGGGGGAGATTCTCCAGTCTTATCGTCACCCGGGCGGGGGTGGCGGTGCCTCGGTGACCCAGCGTTTGCTCATGGTGGGCAGCGGCTTGCTCGACACGGGCAGCGCGCGAATCAGTCCGCGGATTCGACCGTCGAGCACGGGGGCAGCGGCTCCGGAGGGGGCGAATCGTACGTGCGGCTCGACAGGTCATCGGGCGTCTCGAACGTGAGGTCGGGCCCAGCGCTGAGCACCAGCACCTCGCCTCCGGGACAACATGTGATTCGGTACGGTGTGTCCCAGGGATCCTTGTCTCGAAGGCTCCCCTCGAGGATGCCGACGCTCTGTGGGCAGTGTCCATGGCGAGCCACATAGGGCTCCGCCGCAAGGGCGATCCGCACCACATCCTTCTTCGCAATGTCGGTCGTCGCCTCGGGCAGCCCGCCCTTGCTGACGAGGTGGACCACTGATGCGACCAACAAGAGCGCGCCGAGCAGCAACAACAGGCGGGTCGTCGTCGGCATGGTTTGAGGGAGCATACGCCACCAACGTGGCTCTAGCAGGCACAGACGGGGTCGACCACGGCTGAGCACCGGTGTGGTTGAATGACGCCGTGTCGACGCTTCCCAGACCACGGCCTTGTCTCGTCGTCTTCGCCGTAGGGCTCGCGCTCGGTGGCCTGGGTTGCTCGAAAGCTTCCGAGCCCAACCCAGGGGGAGGCGAGGCCGATCCTCAGCTGTGCGCATCCGGGGACGCCGTCGCCACCCTGTACCCCAAGGACCGGCTGGTGCGGAACGAGGCCCTGCGCAAGCGGCTGCTCGCCGTGCCGTGGATGCGTCACAGCAGCGGCTATCCACACGATATGCACGGCGACGACATGAAGCTGTCGCATCGCAATACGGACCTGAAGTTTACCGAAGACTCCGGAGCGCTCTCGGTCGCCTACGAGCTCGATGTCGGCACGGAGGGCTCGGAGTCCAAACGCACGGCGTGGACCAAGACATGCGAGGTGTGCGGGGAACTGCTGATCTGTGGCGATGAGTTCTCGACCATTCGTATCCGCGATGGGGAGGTCAGCGGCGACGAGCGAACCTGGTTGGACTTCGACGCGTACGTCTCCACTGGAGAGCACGCGTACTACCTCCTGCGGTTTGGGTTTGAGATCGCGCTTCAGTTTGGGGCCGACCCGATGACGACCGACACAGGATCGATCGCCGTTGCGATGCGAAAGCTGGACGGAGGAACCTCGGCGACCAAGACGTCGGTCACGTTTGAGTCGAAGTCGTATGGAGTCGGAGACCGCAAGGTGCGACTGGAGCTCCCCGATGACCTGGGAAGGCTGACGATGATCTTGCGGGACACGAGAGACGGGCACGTCGAGGGCCGCGGCGGGCCCAAGTTCGTTCCCGAAGGCACGTTGTTCGACGCGACGAAGATGTAGCGGTCGCCAGCCGCCAGGGCCGCTGAGAACGAGCGACTTCGACGGCCTTGTCATTGGGGAGTGGCTCGCCGCGAACGTGGAAGCAGAACCATGAGACAGCGCTCGCATCGACCCTCGTTCCTCTCCTTCCACGGCGCCGCGGTGCTGCTTGGCCTCGCGATTGCGGCTCCTACAGGCTGCAGCAACAGCGGCCTCGACGCGAACAACAAGAAAGGCGAGACGGAAGTCGTGGATGGCGGCACGGAGCCGGAACCCATCGAAAACTGCCCCGACCTGTGCGCCGACGCGTACGACACCTATGCCCCTCTCGGGTGCGATGTTTCATGCGATATCAACCTTGGGACGACCGTCGAGGCGAGCTTCGACGTCCTCGTCGTTACGCTCGCTGCCGCGACGTGGTTTGACGTAGAGCTCGGCGTTGAAACCGGCGAAACGTGCGATGTGGTCGTCGAGTGCCCGGAGGTCACGGAGTGCCTCTCTCTGGCGATGCTGTGCCTGAGTGACTCGGACAATGCAGCCGACTACTGCATCTCCGAGTATCTGGAGTGCGACCAAGAGACCATGTGCAGCGACGAATACGCGAACTGCTACGACAACGCGTGGATCGCCTACGGGGACTGCACGGGCACGTATGCGCAATGCTGGACGCTATACGACAACCTTGCTGTCGCCTGTTCTGAGCAGTACGACGCTTGTCTGGGCGCCGGGGATGAGCCCGCTCCCCCTCCTCCGTTGCCGACGACGACAGCTGCGGGTCGAATCAACGTGCCCATGGGTTTCATCCAACACCACCTGCAGCGGCTCGCAACGCTCGACATGGAGACCTTCACCATGGTGATGCCCGCGGATGGCACGAATCCTGGCGGGCTCGCGCTGCACTCGATTCGGCCTGGGGATACGCTCGATCAGCTCGGTCTCGAGGAGGGCGACGTCATTGTGCGCATCAACAACAACTCCATCTTCACGTTCTCCGACGCTCCGGCTACCCTCCTCGGATTCCTCGCCAACGATGGGGTGGAAGTGACCATCCGTCGCGGTGGGGTGAGGCGGGACCTTCGCTATCGGTTCGTCGACTGAGCCGCGAGGACTCCCGTCAGCCCCAGTCTTGAAGGGCACGGTGGGCGCACCCCAGCTTCGGAGCGTCGACCAGGGGGAGGTCACTGAGCACGGCGGCCTTAGTCACGACGAGGTACGCGGCTCGTAGCGCGTCGGAGAATCGACCCACCGCGGGCGACGGCATCGCGTGTGCAACACTGTTGAACGTGACGCTGATCGAACTCACCGTGAGCATCGTGGTCGTAGCGTGCCTGGGCGCTGGGGTTGGCGCGCTTGTCGGATGGGTCGGCTCCTGGCCCCTTCTGCTCTCGGCCGGGGTGGGTGCGGGCTCGGCTGTGCTGGTCGGGGCGGTCGTGCTTTTCATCGCGATCTCGATGGCCGACAGGTCGAAGCCAGACGAATCGGCGGCCGGATAGCCCCCACGGCTTGACGTCCGCTGCTCAGCTGGCATCGTGCGCGCGTGCTCGAACCGATTCGATACACAGACCTCGACACGGGCGCTGTGCAGGAGGAAGCGGTGTACGGCGGCTTTTGGGTCAAGCTGCTGTACGGAACATGGCTCGGCCGTCTGTTCTCCTCGCTCGTCGCGGCACCGCCGGTCAGCCGCTTCTACGGGTGGTTGCAAGACCGCCCCTCGTCCAGCCGCAAGGTCGCCCCGTTCGTCGAGCGGTTCGAGATTCAGATGGAGGACTTCCTTCCCGAGGAGGGCCGAAGCGCCGAGTCGCCGTACTCGACGTTCAACCAGTTCTTCACTCGGAGAGTCACGAAGACCGCGCGGCCCTTCGCGGAGGCGCCACGCTTTCCTGCGCCCTGCGACGCTCGCTACTTCGCATACAACGAGCTGAACGACGCGGTGAGCATCCCGGTGAAGGGGGCGTTCTTCAAAGCGAGCGCCCTGCTCCGAAACGAAGAGTGGCAGTCGCATTTCGAAGACGGGCCCGGCTTCATTGCGCGTCTGTGTCCTGTCGACTACCACCGGTTTCACTTCCCCGACGACGGAGAAGTGCTGGCGTCGTGGCGTATCCCCGGAGCGCTGCATTCGGTCAACCCCTGGGCGCTGGCGTTCCGGCAAGACATCTTCATGCTCAATGAGCGGGAGGTGACGATCTTGCAGACCAAAAACTTCGGGAAGCTCGCGTTCATCGAAGTCGGGGCAACCTGCGTCGGCAAGATCAAGCAAACCTACGCGGGAAGAGAATTCTCGCGCGGAGACGAGAAGGGGATGTTCCTCTTTGGGGGCTCGACGGTGATCGTGATCGGCGAGAAGGGCCGCTGGAGTATCGACCCGGAGATCGTGGAGAACACGCAGATGGGGATCGAGACGTACCTCAAGATGGGCCGCGCGCTCGGCGAAACGTGGCGCTAAGCCAGCCTCAATCTTCCTATGGCGAACCTCGTTCATCGCTTCATCTCGCGTCAGCTCCGGCGTCCGTCGGGACTCTTCGGTCGGCGGGTCATGACTCGTCTTTTGGATCGCGGCAACGCATCGCTCATCAAGGCCGCTGTGTCCGCGGCCGGGCTGCACAGCGACTCTCGCTACCTCGACGCGGGTTTTGGAGGGGGGCTCTCGATCCGGCTCGCGCTTCGCTCGGTCTCCAACACACCGCTATACGGCATCGACTTTTCACCCGACGTCGTGCGAGAGGGGCATCGCAGCTTCAAGACCCAGGTCGCCCACGGGGAGGTCGCGCTTCTGAAGGCGGACGTGGCGGAGCTTCCGTTTCGCGATGGGATGTTCGACGCTGTCACCACGATCAACACCGTGTACTTCTGGCCAGAGCCCGCGGCTGCCTTCCGAGAGTTGGCGCGGGTGACTGCGCCAGGTGGACGCCTCGTGGTCGGTTACACCGGCGCGCAGAAGATGGCCGGTCACCCGGAGCTCAGCACGGGGTTCCGCCATGTGGATCCACCGGAGGTCGAGGCATGGGCCGAGGCCGCGGGCTTTTCGTGTGCGACAGAGGCGCTCGACGGCCGAGTCACCACGGGCGACTTCGTCACAGTTGCGACGCGAGCGATCGGCTCTCGGTGACTTGGGTGGCAGCCTCCGGCGCGTTGGGTGGAAACGCTCGGGCCGCACTCAAGGAGGACTGAGCCGCGCGAGGTTTGTCCGTGCGAGGGCGAGGTCCTCGTTCTGCGGATTTCCGGATTGCTCGAGTACCCGAACCGCTTGTTCGTAGGCGTCACGAGCAGCCTCGAGCTGTCCGAGCGCTTCGTAGGACGCGGCTTGGTTGTTGAGCAGCAGCCCGGTGATCTCATGCTCCTCGCCGAGTTCGGACTCGGCCAAGGTCAGGCCCTCCGCATAGATCCGGAGCGCTTCCTCGTGTTCTCCGCGCTCGTCATACAACGCGCCGCGGTGCGACAGCAGGGTCGCAAGCGCGTAGGAATCGACGGCGGTCTTGTCGCGCAACATTCCGATCGCGCGATCCAGCAGCGGGGCTGCGCGTTCCAGCTCCTTCGCCTCGATAAGGATCCACGCGAGGTTCGCCAGCGGGTACACGTTGTCTGGATGATCGGCGCCGCGCACCGCATCGTTGAGCGCGAGCGCGATCTCAAAGTGTTCGATCGCGAGGACCGAGTTGCCCATGTTGTAGAAGGTCGCACCCAGACTGTTGTGGGCTTTGGAGCGACGGACCTCGTCGCCTTCCTTCGGGAGCGCAGAGAGAATTCGCTGCTGGATTTCGAGGGCTTCGTCGTAGCGACCCTGCTCCGAGCGCAGGTTTCCGACCGCCGACAAGAGGCTGATCTCGCCCTCGGGGTCGACGTTGTCGCCAAGCCGGTCGAAGCTGGACATCGCGTGTTGGACCCACCGATCCGCGGCACGAGGGTCGCCAAGGTCGCTGAGGATCTCGATCAGGCTGCCACCGGCCTGGGCCGCCTCTTCGTCGTAGCCAAGACTCTGAGCGAGATAGAACGCCTGCTCGTAGTACCCGTGGCTGGTCTTGGCGAGCCCGGCCTCGAGCTCGGCATCGCCGGCGCTGAGCAGGGCCGCGACAAGCGTTGGCGAATGCTGGATCTGGTTGGCGCTGCGCAGTGTTGCTTGGGCAAGAGTCCGCGCAGCATCGGTATCGCCGTGCCAGATCAGCGCGTTGACCTTTGCGATCTCCGCCAACACATCCTCGACCTGGGCCGCGATCGCGGGGTCGGCAACCGGGCGCCATGACCCCATCACGCGGTCGTGTGCGCAACGGTCGAGTCGCGGCAGGGGAAGCGTCCGGACGGGGTCCGTGGGCTCCGGTGGGGCCGCAGCAAGGACCTCCTCGATGCTCTGCGCCGCGCGTGCATGCCGGCTCAGACACCGCATGCTCGCGTCGCGTCCGCGTTCATCTCGCCCTGCCGTGCACGCGTCCTCGCGCATCTCCAGCCATCCGGACGCGTAGGCGTCGAGTTGTTCGGCAAAGGCCTCGGCCCGAGCAACATCGCCCCTGTCACGGAGCGCTGACTGGACTCGGTTCCGGCTCTCCCGCAGCGACGCGGCGGTCGACTCGGCGTCTCGCTGGCATTGGACATCCGGCGCGACAGGAGCACTGGCGTAGACAAGCCCGGCCCCTGTCACTCCAAGGACTCCGGCGGTCGCGGCCCAGATGCCGCGGGTGCGAGGACGCGAACCACGCCGAAGCGCATCCAGCAACTGGTCGGTGCTCTCATGGCGTTGCTCCGGTTCGGGGGACAGACCCTTTCGGAGTACGCGCCAAACGGCCGCAGGCACGCCGGCGCGGCTTGGGGTTGCGCGCGCGCCGTCCTTGGGGATGTCTCCGGTCAGGGCTTCGAACAACGCGAGGCACAATGCGTATTGGTCCGCACGATGGTCAGCCCCGCGCCCTGCCGCCTGCTCGGGTGCCATGTACCTGGGCGTGCCCGCCATCGCGTGCACCGACAGTCCGGCCAAGGGGGAACTCTGACCGTCGAGCGCGTGTGCCGGCCCGACCTGCGAGTCTTCAACGCTCTGCGCGTGTTGCTCGGAGAGGTCGAGAACCAGCCCGAAGTCCGCTACGCGCGGCCGGCCGTCACGGCCCACGAGGACGTTGGCGGGTTTGAAATCTCGGTGCACGAGGCCGGCCCGGTGCGCGGCGGCGAGGCCCGCTCCCGCTTCGAGATAGATGTCGACGATCTCTCTCCACGGTCGGTCGGCGTGCCAGCGCTCCAAGGTGCCGCCATCGACAAACTCCATGGCGATGAACAGGCGCTCCTCGTGGGTCCCGACCTCGAACACCTCCACGACATTGGGGTGCGTCAGGTGGGCGAGCGCACGAGCTTCGACTCGAAGCAGTTCGAGGTCTGACTCGCGTGGCGCTCGCGTGTGCAGCTTGAGCGCGACCGACCGTTCCAGTCGCAGGTCTGTGGCGCGGAAGACCACGCCCATGCCACCTGCGCCCAGCTCGGACTCAATGCGGTAGGTGTTCGCGAGGATGGTGCCGACATTCAGTGTGGGCAGTTCTGGCGCGACCGGAGGTGCTGCGGCGATGCGCTGCAAGAAGCTACCGAACCCGGAGGGGTCCGCGCCCGCCTCGAGAGCAGACTCGCCATCGGGCCGCGGTTCGTTCGGCGTGTCCGTGCGCGACACGCCCTCGAGATTATCATTGGCAGTGTGGAGGGGCGGGCCAATGGCAGATCGCCGCTACCCTACGCCGCGGGCAGCAGGGGAGCTTTCTTTCGTGTCAGACCGTGGGGCCGCTTGGCCCGTCTGACATTGAAGCGACAGCGCCAACAGTCGACCTCCGTGTTAACGTTCGCGCGCGCATCGATGTCCGCGCTCGAGAATCTCACCTCGTTTGAGGCCACGTTTGCGCCGTCCTTGTCGAAAGACGATCGGGACCTGTGTCTCGTGGTGGTTTCCGGCACGTTCGAGCTTCCGCCTCCAGGTCGGCCCTCCTCAGAACCACTGCGGGTGGCCCAGTCGCAACTCCCTGTTCCATCGGGTGACGTTTTCGTCGGAGACGGCCCGAGCGCGTATCTGGAGGTCGAGGGCCAGCTCTCCTACGTTCGATCAGGCACGGACGTGTACCTGACAGGGACCGCACATGCGCCTGACGGTCGGCCGGCGACTCGGGGTCAAGTGGGGCTCAGCGTTGGCTCGCTGCGGAAGGGGGCTGTCGTGTTTGGCGACCGTCATTGGGACCACGGTGTTCGCGGGACTGTGCCCTCATCTCCGAAGCCGTACACACAGCTCGAACTGTCCTGGACTCGTTGTTTCGGAGGTTGGGTCGACAGCGGAAGCGCGGGCGCAGTTGCGGCTGCGGAGCGCAACCCGGCTGGGGTTGGGAACCATGCCAGTGAGAACGATGCCCTGGGGAAACCGCTTCCCAACTTCGAGCGGCCTGAGGCTCTGCTCGGGAGCTTTGGTGACCGGCCGAAGCCCCAAGGTTTCGGTCCGGTTGCACGCCACTGGATGCCGCGGCGGCCGCTAGGCGGCACCTACGATGAGACCTGGGTCGAGCTTCGTGCACCGCGGTGGCCCCCCGACTTCGACGAAAAATTCTTCGTCGCTGCCGCAGAAGGACTCCACGCTTCGCCGCACTTGCTCGGAGGTGAGCCCGTGCAACTGATCGGCTTGGCTGCGGAGGGGGGGTATGGCTTCAAGCTCCCCCGTCGACGTTTGCTGACTCGCTTCGTTCTCCACGAGGGGGACCTCCGTGTGACGCCAACGTTGGACGCGGTCAGTATCGACACGGATGCTCGAACGGTGACGCTGATCTGGCGAGCTTCGGTGCCGCGCGCCCTGACCGAGACCCGCGGCGTCGTGGTCCGGGAGCTCGAGTCTTGGGAGGACGAGGGGTGAGTTCCACGAGCAAGGCCGCCGTCTCCGCCCGCGTAGCATCACTGGGGCTGGCGTGTCCGGTCGGGCTCAACGCCACAGCTGCGCTTGCGGCCGTCGATGCCGGAGTCAACCGGTTCGTGTTTGTGGAGCCGGTCCTCGACCTCGCCGCCGATCCTGTCTCCGCCTCCAAGCTCGAGACACCAGCACTTGGCGAAACCCGTCTGGACCGCGCGGTCGCGCTGGGCATTGCTGGGATCCGCGACGCATTGTCGTCGTTCGGCGAAGACTCCTTCCCCGCACCGATCCCGTGCTTGCTCGCCGCACCCGAGCCCACTGCGGGCGGTGATCTGGATGCGATGGCGCTCGCTGGTGGACTACGGCGCGGGTTGGCCGACCACCGGGTCGAGTTGCGCTTCCCGGACAAACTCAGCGCCGCCCGAGGCCGGGCGGGTTTCTTCGAGGCACTCGGATCCGCGGTTGCGCTCCTGGCAACGAGCCAGGCACCGGCGGTTCTCGTCGGAGGAACCGACTCCCTCGTCGATATCCCTACGCTCGAGGACATGTCGAAAACGAATCGGCTCCTCTCGAAGATCAACCTCGATGGGAATGTCTTCGGCGAAGCGGCCGCGTTCGCGCTGGTCGTTCATCCGCATCACCTCCCTCTCGCGCAAAGCAAGGGGGAGATCCTGGCGATCGCAACGTCGCAAGAGCCAAGGCCGATCACGGTCCCCGAGCCCAGTACGGCACTCGGACTCGCCGAGGTGTTCCGCTCTCTGCGAGCGTGCCACGCCGGCCGTCTTGGGGCGGTGATGAACGGAGTGAGCTGCGAAGGCTTCTACGGGATGGAGTTTTCGAACGCCTACCTACGGAACGTCGAGCTGATGCCCGAGCCGCTGCGAAACCACATCGTGGGAAACGCGTTCGGAGATGTCGGGGCCGCAGCGGGGGCCGTCGCGTTCGTGCAGGCCGTCACCGCACTCAACCCACGTCGCGGCCCGAAGGTTCAAAGCGCGCTGGCGTATGGGTCGTCGGACAGCGGAGCCGTCGGTGGCTGCATTGTGCGGCGGTGACCCGAGGCGGCGCTTCCTATTCGAACGCTTGCGGGGAGTCTGCTCGAGACAGCGAGGCGACGTTGTCCAAGAGGAGCTCGACGAGGTTTCCAAGAGACTTCTGGTCGCGTCCACGTACATCGAGAAGTACGAAAGGATCGTCGTTCTCGGCCTCAATCAAGACCGCAGCGTCGTCGCTGGCGAGTGCGACGACGCGGTCAGAGGGGACGAGAATCTCGCGGAGGCCCCGTCGCCGGAGCACATCGCGGATCGAGACGAGAACCTCTTGTTGGGTCGGCGTCTCTGCTCCTGATGAGATGAGCTCCGCCTCGTGCTCCAGCGGTTCCAGCTGCAACAGCTGGAACGCCTGAATCGCCACTTGGTCGAGAAAGGAGATCCCGCGAGGTTCGACCGTCTCCGCGGCGTACGGCATGTCGGATTCATGCTCGACCAGCATCGCGTCGTCGCCGTCGCTGGTGCTGAGGTCGAGATAAATGTCGTTTGCGGTGATCGATGAAGAATCGTCATGCATCCCGATACGTAGGAGACCGTTCTCCAGAAACTCGTCCTCGGGGGGTACCACCGCCAGGCGGTAGAAACCCGCGTTCCACTTCGGACCGAGTGGGTGCAGGGTCCCCGCGTCTCCGCCGCATCGTTGGAGGAACTCCCTGTATCCCGCCGGAATCGAGACCGACTGCTCGAACGCGGCGAGATCGTTTTCCTCTACCCCACGAGCGCTCGCGAGGACCGAAGGGTCGTTCGATTGGACGAAGTTCTCGATATCAGCCCACCCCATCAGCAGCTCCAATCATCAACATCACACGTGAGCAGGTACAGCAATTCTTGACACGTCTGGCATGAGGCAACTCCAGGTCGATCAGGGTTGTTGAACTCAGACCTCGACTCGTAGGCGGTGAGTTCACGACGTGCCTCCAGGTTCTTGAGTACACGCTGTTGCCAAGCCGGAGAGCCGCTTGCGACGTCGCTCTTCTCGGTTCTGAGGACCGAGTACACCGCGGTCCAAGGTTCCTTCTGCCACTTCGAGTTGAAGAACATCTCGGTCATCTCGGCTGGAGCGTGACCGCACGCGAGGAGCTTCGGCCCCGCACACGAGCCGGGGATGTTGTAGCCGCCTCCCTTCGAAGTACGCCGGTACTTCTTCTCTAGGAGCCGAAATCGCTGCCGGACAATCGCATCACGATTGGGGTAGTTCTCGTCGGCAGGGGTGTTGCCGAAGGTCAGGGAGTGTGGAGGCTGGGGGCCGCTCGTGATCACGTCGTCGGCACCCGCCGCGGCGCCAGCGGCTTCGAACTCTGCGTTTCCGTGCCCCGACTTCGCAACGTGCGACAAACCGCACTTGCAGATCATGGCCCCAACCATGAACCCCTTATCGAGTCCGCGCTTCCTCGCCTGGTTCTTCGAGGGGCACGCAGCCGCCCGCCCCTGAAGGTCGTCGATGATCTTGACGCAGAGGTCGATGCTGCTCTTCTTGGTCAGCACACGATGGGTATCGGGGTCTTTGCCGCAGATCTCGCACTGGCCTTCGAAGTCATCCGCATAGGCCAGCCCCGGGCTCCCCAGCGAGATGAACGCGGTGTTGAACGAGTTGCCATTGTGCTGGGCGACATCCATGAAGCGAACGGCGCCCTTGCCCTCGAGCTTCACGGTGGGGCTGCAGGTGGCCCAGGTCAGCTTGCCCTTGAACTTTGAGGAGAGGAGCCCGCCCGCGGTGCCGGGCTCGTCGCCCATGCTCGTGGAGATGTTGGCCTTTTCGTGTGCCGCCATCTTTCCTTCCACCTTCACCTTCTTCGTGCCGCTGGCCAGGCTGCTGTCCATGGCGACGTTGACGTAGGGGATGGGTACGGGGCCGGCCGGGCTGGGCGTCTTGCATACGTCGGGCGGTGCGGCCGTATGGGTCAAGTTGTCGCCCTTGTGAAGGATCGAGCGACCGTTGGCGAACGTCTTCACGCCATTGTTGTCCTATGCCGGAGCCGGTCGCGCAATGGCATCCTGACTTCGTCTAGAGAATTCTCGGCGTCTGCAGCGACGACATCGAAGCACCGGCGCTCGTATCGGACGATTGAGGCGCGACTGGCGGTATACCCAAGACGTGTCCCTGCTCAAGACTCGGCCGGAGATTCGCCTCGCCATCCCGCGCGTGATCGTCCCGGGAGATTCCCTCACGGCGCGCGTGGTCCTGCGCTGCTCGGTCCCCGTTCCCGTCGATGCGCTCAGCATCGAGCTCGTCGGAACCGGGGTTTGGTACACGCACTCGCAGCATGGTCGGCACCGCAACACGCTCGACCTGGTCCGGCTGGTCGGGCGGCCCCTCGTCGAGCGCACCGAGCTGACGGTGGGAGACCACGAGTACGCTGTCAGCTTCGCGGTTCCCCCGGATGCGCCCCCTTCCTTCAGCGGCGGCTTGCTGTCCGTCGAGTGGGAGTTTCGCGTGCGGGCGGACATCCCGTGGTGGCCGGATGCCAAAGCCACATTCGTGGCCCACGTGGCTCCGCGCCCGAGTTCTGAAGTTGTCGGACGGCCGCGAGTGTTCGCTTCGGACACCAGCGGCCCACAAGGCACCAAGCCCTACGCGGAGCTGTCGCTGGGCGAGGTCGTGAGTGGGGAAGCCCTCGAGGGGACAGTCGCGCTTTCCAACACCGAGCACAACGACTACCGCGCGATCGAGTTCCGGCTCACGTCGCGCGAGAAGATCCCCTCACTGTTCAGCTCGCGGACCGAGCAACACAAACACGGGGGCTGGAAGGTCTCGCTGTCCTCACCGGGGGAGAACGAGTTGATCCGGTTCAGCCTCAAACTCCCCTCGATCGTGCCGGCGTTCGAGACGCAGAAGCTGTCGCTGTCGTGGTTGCTCGAGGTGCGGCTGAGCCTAGGATGGGCGCTGGACACCACATTGTGGATCCCCCTGGAGGTTCGAACTCGGGGCACTCGAGACCGCACTGAGACGAGCGCACCGCTGGCGGTCGGCTCGGACCGCCTCGCACAGGTCTGGCGGCAGGCTGGGCGCGACACTGGCTTCAATTACCGTGACGCCGAGCTATCCCGAGACAGTGGCGCGGCCCGTTTGGTGATCCGGCGGGAGCACCGTGGCCGTCGCGGCCTGCGTCTGCTCGCGGAGGCCCGCTATCCTGACTATGACCTCGGCCTGCGCATGGACGACGGCCGGCTTCGTTCTCGTGATGCGGCGCAGTCGGAGCTGATCGGCTCGCATACCGACCCGAAGCTCGAAGGACTCCAACTCGAGCACGCCGACGACATGCGCCTGCTGTTCTCGGTCGATGACCCGGGAACGCGCATGCGCTCGGTCGCCGAGACGGCCGATCGGTTTGCCGCGTTCTGGTTCGCGTTCGAGACGGCCCTCGAGTCGCTCCCAGCTCCCGCGGACATGCTCGAGGCTGTTCCAGCGTTCCAGGCTGCGGCCCGCCAGCTCGGAGGCGAGCTCGATGTGGCCAGCATGGACATCCGCGGCAGCCGTCACGAGATCCCGTTCGCGCTCGAGGTCCAATGGGACGATGAAGGCAACGCTCGCATGCTGCTGGAGGTCCGGCCCGCGCTTCCGATCGATGCTCGCTGGCATCAGCGCTGGAGCGACGGCCCACGAGACCCGCTGCCCGAGGGGATCGAGCCTCTCCTGGAGGGCGCCCGTTCGGTGGAGATCGACGCCGAAGCGGTCCGCATCGTCTTTCCCCCCTGCGGGAGCGAAGTCCAGCCGATGGTCGATCGCCTGGAGGCGATGCTGGAGGTGGGGCGCCGACTGTCGGGGCAGGGAGCGGGCTACCGATAGTCGGGCCCGCTCACCAAACAACACATGCGTTCTCGGCAACCATCGCATCGCCGGGCTCGCAGGCGAACGCTTCCTGAAACGCAGGGAAGTTGGCAAGGACGACGTTGACCCGGTGCTGGTTGCTGCTGTGCCCGTCGACTTCGGCGGCGGCGGCGGCTTGAGCTCCGGTCTCTTGGCTGCACCAGGTCTGGCCAAACGCGATGAAGAACAGCTGCGAATCGGTCAGGCCCTCGACGTGCGGACCGGCCTGTTTGGGGTGCCGTCGCAGCCACGCCTGGTATGCGTCCCACGACGCATGCATTCCGCCCAGGTCGGCGATGTTCTCGCCGAGGGTCTGATGGCCGTCCAGGCGGGCGCCGTTGGCAACCGAGAGTCCGTCGAATGCATCGACGACGCACTGCGCTCGCTCGGCGAACGCGTGGTCGTCCGCAACAGTGAACCATGGGGACAGGTGTCCCTTCTCATCGAAGAGTCGACCGACGTTGTCGAATGCATGGGAGAGTTCGTGCCCCACGCCGTTTCCGATGCGAGCCAGGTTGACGACGTACGGGAGTTGAGGGCCGAAGAACGGCGGCTGCAGGACGCCTGCGGGAAGGGTGATGCGGTTGCGCGGCGGCTCGTAGAACGCGTTGGCCTGAGCGACCGGAGCCCACCGGGGTGCGAGTGTTTCGTTGAGCTCGCGGTAGCTTTCGATCGCACCGGCCCGCCGGAGCCTCAGGACGTTGACAGCGTGGTCGGAGCCTAGGGTGACGTCGGTGGGGAAGGGGCGCCACTTCGACGGCGCACCAATCCTCGCGTCCAGCGAGTGCAACTTCTTCCGCGCCGTGGCCCGCGTTGAAGGTGCGAGCCAGCGGTTGGCCTCGAGTCGTGCGTCGAGTGCCCCGGCAACATCTCGGGCCAGGCTGCGTGCGAGGTCGTGCTGCGCATCGGAGTACGTGACCTCGGTGTAGAACCGGTCGATCGGATCGCGCATCCACGTGTAGGTGGTTTCGAGGCAGCGGAGTTCTGGCGGAGGATCGTAGAGCTCCAGTCCCGCGAGAAACCTGATGTGGAAGCTGTCGTGGAGTTCTTCGAACTCACTGCCCAGCGTTGGCGCGCTGAGGTGGAGCACCTGCCACCGCGTGTAGGCGATGAGCGATTCGAGGTTCTGCGGTTGCGACCACAGGGCGAACACATCGCGAACTAGCGTCGCGTCTGCGGCCAAGATCGGGCTCGAGGAGTTCAGGCCCATCGCGTTGAGCACGGCCGGCCAGGAGAATGCCCCGAAGCTCTCGTTTTGGATCTCCACGATGCTCGGGAGCATCATTGACGCCAGGCGTTCCTCCGACGCCAGCTCGAGTCGCGCAAGCTTCGTTTCGAACGCCGCGACGAGCGTGGCTTGTTCTCGAGCGCGCGCCGCGGGCATGCCCAGCGCGATGAGGTTGTCGCGGACGAATGCTCGGTACCGCCGCATCACCTTGGCATCGGAGTAGCGAAACGCGTGCATACCGGTGCCCGGGAGCGACAGCCACAAGATCGACCGTCCATCCTTGGGATGTCTGCCGACACTGAGCTGAGCCGGTGCTCCTCCGAAGTACTGAAGCTCGCCAATGACCTTGGCAAAGCTAGCCATGTCCTTCACACGATCGAGCGGGGCGAGGATGTTCTTCACCAGCTTCTCGCCATCTGACCGTGGCCCCTCGTCCTGGCACGCGCGAGAGAACGCTGCGATGCGGCGGCGGTCGGGGTTCGTCCCAGGGCTGATCTCCGCCGCCTTGATGATGTCGCGAATCCACATCTGGTTCAGCGTGGCAAGCTCCCGGAGTCCCACGCCCCGGTACGCCTGCTGCTGTTCGAGCGCGTCCTGCCATCCGCCGCATGCGTACGTGTAGAAGTCCCGGCACGGGTTGACGGTGCAGCTCATGACGGCTGCCATGCGGTGATCGAGCGGTTCGTTCGCTGCCGCATCCGCGGCGGTCAACGAGACGGTCTCGTAGTTCTGCTCCCACGGTAACGGTTCCGCGGTCGGGCACGGGTGGTTGGCACAGGCCGAGATCAGTGTGACCGCGAGGAGACCTGCGCGGGCAGGCGATCCTCGCCTACGACCGGCCTCGACCGAGCGACCCATTTTCCTGACTCCTGTCATGGAGCGGGGATGCTATCAGTCAGGCGACACGGACTGCCGTACACAGCGCTCAGCCTGTATCCTCCCTTGGTGCGTTTGCTGCCCATCGCCGTGGTCCTGTGCTTGCTCGGCTGTGGCCAAAGCTCCAAGGCGCCCACCGAGACGGAAGCCGCGAAGCCCAAGGCCGAAGTCGCCGAACCAGACGATGGTCTGGTTCCCGCCGGCGATCTCAGGGCCGACCAGACCGTCATCAAATTCGCGGTCTACGGGATGCCCGGCGGTGGCGGCGAAGTCCTGCGGGCCGCCGAGGAGATCCACAAGAAGGACTTCCCCAGACTCAACCTCGCGACCACCGACGTGGCGAAGAAGACGCCGTCGGTGCTGCTCGTCGCGCCTCCGATGTCCGAGTTCGCGCCGCCGGCCGTCGACCGCCTCCGCTACTTTGGCCGCGGACTGACCGAGGCGCAGGCGCAGGGAGTGCAAGCCTCCCGCGAGGCCGTGGTGATGGCGTTTGCGGGTACGAAGGGGCAGAGCGCTGCGTTGCACCGGGACGCGCTACGCATGACCGCTGCGGTGGCTGTGAAGACGGGCGGGCTGATCTGGGACGAAGACACGGGGCAGCTGCTGTCGCAGGCCGCGTGGAAGAAACGCCTCTCCGCCGATCCTGCGCATGCCGCAAACCTGGGGCAGCACTTTGCCGTGCGGTCGTATCGCGAGGGGAACCTCGTCCGTTTGGTCAGCTTCGGCATGTCGAAGTTTGGCCTTCCCGACATCACGATCGAAGAGGTTCCGGTCGCGAGTGCGAGCGCGATGGGCAACTTGCTGAACCTCGTCGCGGCCAGGCTCGTCGCGAAACCTCAGTTGGAGAAGCGAGGAGAGGTGACGATCGAGTTGTCCAAGCTCGGCATCGAGCTCCCCAAGGGTGCGCAGGGGCGGATCGTTCTCAACCTCGCCCGCGCCGAACCCAAGGAGGGACACCCCGAGAACCGGACGGTGGCGGTGATCTTTCCCGGTGGCGCCGACACGCTCCACGAGCGGCAGGCGAAGGTCTTGGCGAAGATCACCGGCGCACGAGATGAGCTGAAGCGCAGCCCCATGGATCTCGAGATCATCGAGGCGAGGCAACAGGCGCAGGAGGAGCTCGCGGCGCTTCAGCCCGCTTTCGCGGGTGGTCTCGCCAAGCACGAGATGCTGCTCGTCAAGGCTCCGTTCCCAACCCTGACCGGCGGCCAGGAGTGGATGTGGGTCGAGATCCAGGGCTGGGAGGGGAAGAAGATCAAAGGGATCCTCCAAAATGATCCGCAGCTCACCAAGGGGCTCAAGGCCGGATCCGCGGTCGAGGTGAATCAGGCGCTCGTGATGGACTACATCCACAAGAAGGCAGACGGGACGATCGTGGGCAACGCGACCGCGAAGATTCTCGAGCGCAAGGAGTCCGAGGCGATGCACGGCTGGGATGCCGGTGACCCAAAGAAGGCACCCAAGCTCGGCGAGGCAACCGTGGGCGAGTCGCCCTGAGGCGACCTCAGCTGTCCGGGGCCGGATGCTTGTCCAGGATGCCTCGCATCTGGCTCAAGAACGCATCCGACGTGGAGACCACCCCGTCGATCCGGCCGAGCTCGTCGCCCGAAGCACTCACGAAGATCACCGCCGGGAGCTCGAACGCCTTGTACTTGGCCTTGAGCTCGTTGTCGTCGGGGGTGAGTCCACTGATGTCGAACTCGAGGGGAACGAAGCTTTTTGTGATCTCGGAGAAGACCGCGTCCTGGGCGAGGATGGCCTCGACCTCTTTGCACGGCTCGCACCACATCGCACGAAAGTCGACCACAACATGCCGGCCGCTCTTCTTGGCCTCGGCGAAGGCCGCATCCTCGTCGGTCCGCCACGTTTCCGCGGGGATGGACTCCGCCTGCGGAGCGGGCTGCCCTTCGCTTTGGGCGCAGCCGCCGATCGCCACGAGGAAGGCCGCGGCAGCGATCCCTGCGCTCACCCGAGGCCGACTCATTGGCTTGCGGCCCGACCCGCGTGCTTGAGCCCGAAGTCGAGGCGTACGACCCATCGCAGCGACTCTTCGCGCATCAGTGTGGTCCGAGACCGCACCGGGAGCGACGCGGAAAAAGCCTTGGCAGCGTTGGCCTGTTGCTCTTTGAACGTCGCCTGGGCGTTCTTCCAGGCCTCGATCGACTCTGGCTTGTCCTCGTCGTAAGGCGTGTCGGCCTGCGCCGTCTGCATGGCGGCGCGCGCGTCCTCGATCGACTCGACGGCCCGGTTGGCGGCAGCGTCGAACTTCGTGCGCTCGTCCGCGGTGAGCTCGAGGTATTCGGCGCTCGACTTGAGGTAGCCGGCGCGGAACTCCTCTGCGGTCATTCGCTTGCGAGCCTTCGGTCGCGTGTCGTCGATCATGCGATCGAGGTCTTGCTGCAGCCAATGCCACTTCTGGGAGTCGTCGGCAGTCGGTTCATGTTCGCCACCTGGATTCCAGGCGTCTTCGTCGTCTTCGCCGTCCCCAGAGATCGATTTGCGGGCCGTGGGCAATCCGCTCGCGCCCGCCTTGGCCGAGTCCCCAGACGGTTTGTCGGCCGTCGCGACGGCCCCTTCGGCCACGTCAGAGGCCTGTGAATCGGGGCCTTCCCCCGAAAGCAAGAGATAGAGGAGGCCGGCCGTTGCTACGGCACCTCCGACGATCAGGATGCGCTTGTCCATGACCTATTCCCCGCTCTTCGCTTTCTTCTTTTTCTTCTTCATCGGGATGGTCTGCGGCGTCTTCATGCCGGACACGCCCGGCTCCATCCACTTGAGATACTGCGTCAGCTGGTTCGACGACATGTCAGCGCCGGGCAGCGTACCCCACCATCCGAAGGGCTCGTTTCCGACGAGGACCAATCGAATGTGGTTGGTGCGGTCGGCATCGAGCTCGCGGTCGATGTAGGAAAAACCCAGCCGGCGACGCAGAAGCTCGATGTCGCGGGGCCGTCCGGTCACGAACGTCCAGCCTGGCTTCTCGAGGATCTTGTAGCGGTTCGCAAACTTGGTGAGAACCGCAGGGGAGTCCTGCTCTGGCATCAGCGTGATGGAGACGAAGAAGACGTCCTTGCCAAACCGCTCGCCCATGTTGTCCCGAACCTTCACGAGGTTCGCCGTCGTAACCGGTCACGTCCCGGTGCACGTCGCGTACATGAAGTTGATGAACACGATCTTGCCCTTGACCAACTCCTCGTAGAACCGGACCTTCTTTCCGGTGTGGTCGGTGAGCAGGACGTCCGGGAAGTCTGGGGCGGACTGGCGTTTTCCCGACACCTTCGGCGGGGCCACGTCGGCCGTGGGCGGGTCGTAGAGCGCCGCTGGGTCGACAACCACTTCCTTGTCCGGCTTGTCCGCCTGCTCCTGTGCAGGGGGAGCGGCGGCTTTTGGCGGGGTGTCGACCGTCGATTCGTTGCAGCCGGCGAACGCGAGCAGACATGCCGCGAGCGCTGCGGGGCGCCAGTGGGTCGGGTGGAGATCTCGGAGGGTCATGGAGACACAGCGGGCCTGAACCGTAGCGAGTTCCGGCGGTTGATGCGACACGCTTGCGTCGTCGTCAACCGCCGGAGAGTACAGCCGCAGCTAGTCGTCGCTGTCGCTGTCGCTGTCGCTGTCGCTGTCGCTGTCGCTGTCGCTGTCGCTGTCGTCGTCGTCGTCGTAGCCACCGTCGTCGTCGTCGTAGCCACCGCCGTCGTCATCGTCCTCGGCCTCGACGACATCCCAGCGGATCAACATCGCGTGATCCTCGTGCACGGTGTTGTGGCAGTGCAGGGGGTAGCGTCCGACCCAGTCTCGGATTCTGATCCGCACGACAACCTCTTCCTCGGGCCCGATCACCGTCACGTCTTTCCGTGCGGCCTCGTGGACCGGGGGCGGCTGGCCGTCGCGGGTGACGATCTGGTGCTCCTCGAGGTGGATGTGCACCGGGTGCTCCCAGTCCTTGGCCGTGTTGCGAAGAATCCACTTCTCGGTGGCCCCCACGGGGATCTCCTCGTCGACACGGTTGGCGTCGAACTGCTTGCCGTTGATGGTCCAGCCGTCGGTTTGGTTGTCGAACTCGAAGACTCGAGTGCGCTCCACCTCCGACTCCGGGATCGTCGAGCGCTCCCGGAGGTCTTCGGGGACCTGGCTCGGGTCGGGGGCGTCCCCGGTGATCCGGAACTCGATCACTCGGTCCCCTTCACCCTCAGGAAGAACGATCCCCGTCGGACCGGCTCCGTGCCACTGGTCCATGACGTTGGTCAGATACACCGTGTCCCCGATCTCCGTGTCGGAGAAGTCGACGATCAGGTCCATACGCTCGGCCGGCGTGATCTTGACGCCGTCGGGCATGTCGACCGGATGCTGGAGAAGGTTGCCGTCGTTGGCGACCATCACCATGTCTTCGCCGTTGCTGAGCACGAACTGATAGAAGCGCGACGGTCCGGCGTTGAGCATGCGCAGCCGGTACTTGCGGCGGTCGACCTCGAGGTACGGCTTCACCGCGCCGTTGACCGTGACGTGGTTTCCGAGGAACCCGTCGAAGTTGAACACGTCCATGAACAACAGGTGCTCGGGCGTGTCGTCAAACGACTTGTCCGCGAAGAGCAGCGGGATGTCGTAGTCCCCACTGGGAAGTCGCAGCGCGTTGGGGTTGGGATCGTTCTCGTCACCCGAGTCGACCTCGTCGAACAACAGGTACATCCCGACCAGCCCCTTGTAGGTGTTTTGGGCCGTGAAGTCGCCGCGGTGGTCGTGGTACCACAGGGTGTTGAGCGCCTCGTTGGGGTCTCCACCCGCGAGCACGTTGGGGTAGTGGTGGTCGTGGAACTCCCCGGTCAGCTCGGTGAGGTAGTCGTCGTCCGTGCCCATGATGTAGTCGGGGCCCGGGTGGACGGCTCCGACCTCGATGTCGTCCTCGTTTCCAAGAATCCCGTCGAGACCCGCGTCGACCGTTGGCACGACACCCGGATAGAAGTCTCCAGGGAAGCCATCGGACTCAGAGGGCGTATGCGAGTTGTGCAAGTGGGTGATGGTCTCGGGTCGACCGAACCCGCTTCCATCGCCGCCGACGTCGAGGTCGTTGTACTGGCGCACGACGATCGGCACGCCGTAGTGAGCCTTGTACAGCGGCCCTGGCGACATGTCGCTGAAGCCGTAGACGTTGCTCGGTGCCAAGTCCGGGTGGAACTTCCACGGGAACTGCCGGACGTGAACCTCGTAGAGCTTCTCGGGGAAGAACTCGTCGAAGCGCTGGTGGGGACGCCCAGAGTTGGAGAAGGGCATGCCGGGCAGGTCGTCGACCAGAACCGGGTTGCCGAAGCGATCGGTTGCGGTGTCGGCATCCTGCAGGAACGGCAGGGCCTGCACGAACGGCTCGAGCTCAACCCGGCGAGGGTCGCAGTAGTCACCGGTGCTCTGCAGGCAGTTGAAGTTGTCGATGACCTCTTGGTCAAGAGTCGGAACAAGGAACGCGTCGTCGGCCACTGACCCCCCCCGGGGGTCGATGAGAGTTGGTCATATGACCCAGGGTGGCCCGTTCTCAAACGTTTCTTTGTCGCGGCTGTAGAGGGTGACCAAGCCCGCCTCTTCGAGCGCGAAGATCTCGTGCTTGCGACGGATGATCGGCGTGCCGTCTTCGTCCAAGCCGTTGCGATCGGCCATCGTCAACATCAGGGCGTTCTGTGCTGGCGTGCCGCCGATGAGCGCGGCCTCGGTGTACTGCACGAACTCGATCGTCCATAACCCAAGCGGGTTCTCGGACAGGTAGCCGAGGCCCGTGTCGAATACGTTGTCTTGCCGACGGTTGGGCGGGCCAGGAGAGAACGGGTCTCCGTCGGCGCGCGGGAAGATGAACGCTCGGAACTCATCCGCGATGGCCCGCGCTTGCTTGCCTTTCTTGCCCTTGCGGAAGCCTTCGACGGGGAGGAACGCCGGCGGGTCAGGGTAGTAGAGCAGTGCACCGCCGGCGTCGTATCCACCGTTGGTCGCGATGATGCGGACCTTGCTGCGGGAGCTGTCGGGTTTGGAATCCTCGACGACCGCACCGACGCCGCCACCCCGCTCCTGAATGGTCAGGACGAGATTCTTCTTCTTGATGCCGTTCTTCTTGTAGAACTTCTTCGAGAAATCGTAGGGCTGATCGCCCGGCGAATCACCGTAGGGCTCTTCGGCCCGCGCCTCTCCTGGCGCGAACGCGAGCACGGACATGATAGCAATCGGAGCGCAAAGTGCGCTCGTCCACGGCGATTTTTGACGACCTGTCTTCATCGGATCCATTCCCCTGGCGCATCGAGGCAAGTCTCCTTACCCGCGAAAAGCCGCCTGAATAGCAGTAAGGGGATCAGTCCTTCCTGACAACCAACAGCCGTAAGCCAGCTTGCCGTGCAGCTGGCGTAGAACGCGCCGAACAACGTCCGCGGCCTCCGGTTCGCAAATGGCGGCGCCAAAGGCGTGAGGCGTCAAAGCGCCCCGACCGCAGTCCCATCCTGACCCACGCGGGGGGCGCGAAACGCGAGCACGCGTCCCCATACGAGCCGGCGGGCGAAACCGCTCATTGGAAGCTGAACATCGATCTGCGGCTAGGAACAGCGTCTGCGCGGTTTTGCGCGCGGCGCAACGCAGTTCGCCGAATACGGCCCAGGAGCCGCATTCTTCCGAGAGCCAAGCTTCGTCTTGGCCGGTTCGCAGGCCGGCAAGATTGAGCGTCGATCAGGGTCCGGTGGTGTGTGGAGTCAACGGCCGTCTGCGACAAGAGTTACGTGCCAGTGTCGATTCTCAGGCGCGCTCTATCGTGACACCGCACCCCTCATATTGGTGGGGCACTGTCAGATGAGAGGAGCGAGGTGCCGAACTCCGACCTCGACCATCAGGGGTCGGTCATCCCCAGGGGCCGGCGTCGCCCGTGAGCCACGCGAGAGCGCCGACCGCGAGGACAAACAGGAACGCCATCAACAGTCCGCGGAGCCTCATCAGGGTGAGCCTACCCCATCCGTCGCGGGCGACGGATTTCGGGGGCCGAGTTCGCCTTCTTCCTGGTGTCTTCGAGGTACAGGTCCGGTGAACGTCAGGAATGCCCAGCGCGTCCAGCCTGTTGGTCGGTAAGGATGTCCGTTCCCCTCACGCCGCAGCCTCGAACGCCCTTGCCCGCCAGCGTACCGCGGCGCATGGCGAGTGGTCTCATCGATGCTGGTGCCTTCGTCGCGGTGGCGGTCGCGGCGGCGTCGTTGCTCCCCGACACGCTTGCCCCTGCCTCGTCGTTGGTGCCCGCTGTCATGGCGGCGACGTTCCTACAGTTTGTCATGGAGGTCGGACTCGGCCGAACGTTGGGAAAGCTCGTCACGGGGACGCGGGTTGTGGACTGCAAAGGAGGCAAGCCGTCGACCCGGCAGCTCTTCGACCGCGCCGGGTACAAAGGCAGACCTTTCCTGAACGCGCACTCGCTGCTCCGAGAAGTTCGTCCACGGCACGACCGGTTGTCGGGGACGTTCGTGGTCCGCTCGGCCCGGCCCTGGAGAACGGCCAGCAGCCCTCGGCCAGATCGCGCGCCTCAACGTCCACGGTTGTCCTGACCTGCAGGACGCGGTCGCGTCACGGCGCGTCACTGGCCTTCTTCGGTGCTCTGGAGACTCTGGCCTGTCTGCCGCGCGAGGTTTAGGCCCACGGATCCGCGGCTGGGGCGGGAACCGTCGTGCGCTGCGGCTCGGCGGACTGTGATGACGCGGAGCGGCGAACTGCCTATACTCCCAACGTGACACGACGCGAGGATGCGGGCGTTCGCATTGGTATCGATCTCGGGACGACCCACTCGCTGGCGGCGGTGTTGATGGACGGACAGGCCATCATCATCCCCAACCTGCTTGGCGAGCGGCTCACCCCAAGCGCGGTCTCGGTCGACAACGACGGACGCACCCTGGTTGGCGCGCCGGCCAAGTCTCGAGAACTCACGCACCCCGGGGAGACCGTGTGCAACTTCAAGCGCGATATGGGGACCGAGCGCACCTGGACGCTGGGTCGCAAGTCGATGCGGTCGGAGTCCCTCTCGGCGCTCGTGCTCGCTGACCTCCGCCAGAGCGTGGAAGAACATCTCGGGCAGCGGGTGCTGGAGGCGGTGGTGACGGTGCCGGCGTACTTCGGAGAGGACCAGCGTCGCGCCACCCAGGCCGCTTGCGAGATCGCCGGCCTGCACGTCGAACGGATCATCAACGAGCCCACCGCAGCCGCCCTCGCGTACGGCTTCGGCAACCCGCAGAGCGAAGCCAAGCTCGTGGTCCTCGACCTCGGCGGCGGTACGTTTGACGTCTCGGTGCTCGAGGTGACCGACGGCATCATCGAGATCCTGGCCTCGGCCGGAGACGCTCGCCTGGGCGGTGAGGACTTCGTCGAACTGATGATGGAGCACTGCGGCAAGCGCATCTTGGAGACCGAGGGGGTCGATCTCAGCCGCGCGGCGGACCTCTCCGCGAAACTCCGCCTCGCCTGTGAGCGCGCCAAACGAGCCCTCTCGTCGGCCGAGCGCGCTTCAGTCGTGGTCGCCGGGGTAGGCCCCTCCGCCAGGACGTTCACGCTCGAGGTCACGCGTGAGCAGGTCCACGGCTGGTGGGCACCGCTGGTGAGCCGGATGCAGACCCCGATCCGCCAGGCGCTCAAAGATGCCGGCTGGATGCGTAGTGCGGTCGACCAGGTGCTGCTCGTCGGAGGCGCGACCCGGATGCCCCTGGTCGATGGGCTGGTCGCCAACGTGTTCAACAAAGAAGGCACCCGAACGCTCTCGCCCGATGAGGCCGTGGCCGTGGGTGCAGCCGTGCAGGCCGCGCTCAAGGCTGATGACGCCCAGGTCGAGGATCTCGTGGTCACGGACATCGCCCCGTTCAGTCTCGGGGTGGACCACAGCAGCGAGCACGGCAGACATCGGGTCAACGGCATGTTCAGCGCCATCGTCGAGCGCGGCACGGTCCTGCCTGCCAGTCGGTCGCATGTCTTCACGACGATTGACAACAACCAGCGATGGGTCGAGTTTGGCGTCTACCAAGGGGAGCACGCCCTGTGCGAGCACAACACGAAGATCGGCGAGTACACAATCAAGGGGGTCCCCGCAGGTCCCGCAGGAAGCGAGCAGATCGAGGTTCGCTTCTCGTACGACCTCAACGGTCTTCTGGAGGTTGAGACGACCGTTCTCAGCACGGGCAAGAAACACACGCTGGTACTGGATCGTTCGGGCCGGGGGATGACCAAGGCGGAGGTCGGGCGGGCGCAGACCATGCTGCAGTCGCTCAAGTTCCACCCGCGCGACGCACTCCCCAACGTCGCGGCACTCGAGCGCGCCGAGGCCTTGTTCACCACTCTCACCCGAGACGACCGGGCGCTACTCGGCGAGCTCATCGGGTCGTTCAAGTCCTGCCTCGAGTCCCAAGACCCGGCGCTGATCCGCGAGCACCGACAACAGCTGTTGGTCATCGTCGAACGCCTGCAGCAGCACTGAGATGTCCGCCTCCGAAGCCTTCGAGCTCCTAGGGCTCCCCCCGGACGCCGACGCTCGTGCGATCAAGCGCGCGTATCACAAGCTGCTCAAGCGCCATAAGCCCGACTCCGATCCCGACGGGTTTCGGCGCCTGCGGGATGCATTCGAGGCGGCGAGCGAGGCGGAGGCGATGCAAGCGTTTGCGGCGTCGTTCGAAGTGCCCCACGTGTCACAGGCAGAGGAAGAACCGCAGCCGCCCCGAGACCCGAAGGAGGTTCCGCAGTCGGAGGTCGATCCAGCGGTGGTGCTGGATGCACTCGATCGCGACGAAGTGCAGTGGGCGTACGAGCTGGTGATGGACGACCGCTGGGCCGCCGCAATGCTGGGAGAGGACGGCGGTCACCTGCGGTGGGCCACGCGATGCGTCGGGCTGCGCGTCCTGTTGCTCAACCGCCCCGCGTTTGGCCTGCTCGCATCGAAGTACCCTGACGCTTTCGACCACGATGACACCGAGTTCGTTTATCTGCTTCGGGTCAGCGGGGATTGGTCGTCCCTCGCCGCCACACTCTCGCTGCCGCCCGCGCTCGTGGCGTTTGCAACCCGTATGCCCCTCGAGCGTGACCCCGCGGTGCGTCGGGAGTTGGCCCGGGCCCTCGGGGCGTGGTTTCAGCGGGACGTCGCCCGAGGCATGGCGCTGATGCACACCATCGCGCAGCAAACGTCCGACGTCAGGCCGTTCCTGTGCGAGTTGGCCTCCGAGTTCGAGGCCGAGCTCGATTCGCAAGCGACCGGTGATCCTCCGGCGAACTGCCTCCGCGCGCTCACCTGGCCGGCCACCAGCCTCGCCATCGTGGCTCTGCTCGCACTCCTCTTTGTTCGGGGTGTTGGCGACGACCCGGTGTGGGGGGTGCTGCGCCTCCTCGGGTTCTCCGGCGGCGGGGTGCTCGGGTTCATCTGGGGCGAAGGAGCCGTGTACGAGGCGTTGCCCTCCTTGCGGCGACGCTTCCTTCTCGCGTGCATCGAGGCGGGACTGGAGCCATCGCTGGCCGCGGTGGAGCTCAACCCCCACATCTACCTGCGGCAGGCGATCCAGCAGGACGCCGGGATGGAGCTCGCATTCCACGTTGGCCGTCTCGGGAAGCTCCGAGGCGACGCATGAGCTTGGAGGAGGCGATGGCGCTGCTCGGGGTGACCGAGGACTCCGACGCGAAGGCGATCAAGCGCGCGTATCACAAGCTCCTGAAGCGCCACAAACCCGACACGGATCCCGACGGGTTTCAGCGACTCCGAGCCGCGTTCACCCGAATGAACGACAGTCTCTGCGAACGAGAGGTCTTCGTCTCGCCCCACAGCCTCGAGCCGGTGGAACAACCTCCCACACCCGCGCCCGCGCCCGCGCCCGCGCCCGCGCCCGCGGTGGATCCCGAAGTGGTCCGGGAAGCACTGGTTTCGGGTGATGTCGAGACCGCGCTTGCGCTCGTCATGGACGATCGATGGGCTCACGCGATGCTCGACGACGAGGACGGAGAACTCGCGTGGATCACTCAGCACGTGTCGAAGGTGACGGTGCTTGCCAACCGCACCGGCTACGACGCGCTGACGAAGCGCTATCCCGAACTAAGCTACGGCGGGATGGATGAGGAACTCGCCTTACTGATCAGGGTGAGCCCGGACTGGTATCACCTGCTCGCGCACGAGGAGGTCCCTCGCGCGTTCTCCGACTTCGTCGTCCTCTCCGCGGCGCCCGTAGAGTGGGGCCGGCGCATCGAGCTCGGCCGCGCCCTTGCGTCCTGGTACTGGAGCGACCCTGCCGAGGCGTGGCGGTTCTTGTCCGAGACCCTCTCACGCCGGCGGGCGCTAGCATCGTACTTGGCCGAACTCCTGCTGCACTACGAAGATCTGGCCGAGGAGGGGACGCAACCGTTGCCCATCGAGGCCAGCTCTAGCCCGACGCGAGTGCTCGCTCCCCTGACAACGCCGTTCATGGTTCTGGCGGTCCTCGCGGCCGTGTCGACGTACATCACCATGACCGTCTCTGTTTCGGGCGCGGGGGTCATCCTCCTGCGGATGGCCGCCGCGGTGCTCTCGGTGCTCGTCGTCATGTTCATCGAGCTTCTCGTCTACAACGCGTGGCCTTCGCTCCGGCGCCGCTACCTTCACGCCTGCATGGCGATCGACACCCTGCCCGAGGACGCCGGGTGGTCGCTGACCGGTCACTTCATGCTCCGTCACGCGATCGCGGGCGACCCGCTGATGGACATCGCATTTCAGATCGGTCGTCTCGGCCGCCTCGACCCGGAGGCGTGAGGCTGGGCCTCGGCGATCCTGACCCCTAGGTGCAGGTGATCTCGTTCCTCGAGGCCGAGGCCGACTCGCCTCTTCTCGTGACACCAACCTACGACCGCTGATCGCGCGACCCCCCGACTTCCAGGCTGGACCCATGGCGTTTCCCTGCGCGCCGTACGCGCCCGAAACGCACGCGCGACCGGGCCACGCGGCCTTGTGGTGGGGTTCGCGCTGGGGTACTGGAGTTCGGCTCTGGCCTCAGAAGCAGATCTCACCGCGCTCCCCGATGATGCGCCCAAGCTGCTGACGCTCCGCTTGGAGATGACGATCGTCAAACGCGTGTTCCGCCTGGGCGCGTGGGTGATCCTCGCGATGCTCACGCAGTTCTTCGTGAACTACTTCGATACGTTGATGGTCGGGCGTCTCGAGCCAGAGCTCGCCACCGCATCGCAGGCCGCACTCGGCCTCGGCATGCCGGTCTTCTGGGCGGTCGGAGGGTTCTTTGCGGCCATCGGCGCGGGCACCCAAGCCATCACAGGTCGGCGGTTTGCGGAGGGGAAGCCCGTCGAGACCGGGCAGGTGCTGTTCAACAGTCTCTGCGTCGGCCTCCTGGCGGGTGCGTTCGGCGGAATCTTTGGATGGTTCGCGACGCCGATCGCCGTGGAGGCCCTCGCGAGTGCCAGCCCGTTGCAGGCCGCTCTTGGAGCCGAATACACGCAGATCCGCATGATCGGTGTGTTGGGCATGGTGGTCACGTTCAGCTACAAAGCCTTCTTCGACGGCATCGGCCGGACCTACGTGCACTTGTGGGCGGCGCTTGCGATGAACGTGTTCAACATCGGGTTGAACTACCTGTTCATCTTCGGTTTTGACCCGCTGGGCATCCCTCGGATGGAGCTCGCCGGAGCGGGCTACGCCTCGGTCATCAGCACCTATCTGGGCCTGGCGATCATGGCCTACGTCAGCGCTTCGGGTGACTTCAAGCGATTCGAGATCTATCGCCACCGCAAGGTCGACACCGTGGTGATGCGGAACATCATCAGGCTGCTGGTGCCTTCGGGAACAGCGACGGTCATTCTCATGGCCGGGTTTGCGCTGTTCATGTACTTCGTCGGTCAGATCGACGCGGCATCCGGCGGCACGGCCAACACGTACACCGCGGCGACCAAGGCGATCATGGATACGTCGGCGTTGTGCTTCATGCCCGCGATCGCGTTTGGCACGGCCACCGCGACCTGTGTCAGTCAGAGCTTGGGCGCCGGCAAGCCGAACCTCGCAGCCCGCTACGGCTGGGAGTCGGCACGCTTGGGCATCTACGCCATGCTGGTGATCGGGGCCGTGTTCATGGTGATCCCCGAGCAGATCATCTCAGTGCTCGCACCCAACGACCCCGCGGTGCCCAAAGCCGCGGCAGCCTCGATGCGCATGGTGACACTGGCTCTGCCGCTGATGTCGGTCGGGCTGATCCTCGCCCAAGCCCTCTACGGCGCCGGTGCCAACGTCTTCGTCGCTGTCGCCGAAGGCATCCTGCACTTCGGCGTGTTGGTGCCGCTGACCTGGCTGCTTGGCCCCAAGCTCGGATTCGGGATGGAAGGCGTGTGGTTCTCCGCCTCGCTGTACGTGTCGTTGCTGGGGGTCGTGATGGCCTTCAAGTTCGCCAGCAAAGGCTGGCGAGAGATCAAGCTCTGAGCGCTTGAAAAAAAAACTCCGGCTCGCGCAATCCGAATCCGACACGTCGATGTCTTCGGGGGTGTGCGAACCAAGCTAATCGCAGCCACCATCCTTCTGTCTCTCTCCGCTGCTTGTGGTGCATCGACCGATGACGCCACCGAGCAACGCGAGGGTCTCCTGTTCGGCCTGACGCAAGACGATGTCCAGCAGTTGCACGACGAGTACACGCCTGATGAGGACATCGACCTGACGACGGCCCGACTCACGGCGCCGTTTGACTGTGCGCTCTACGACGATCTCTGCGAACAGATCTCGGAGGCGGATGCCATCGCATTCACAGAACAGCTCGTCGACCTCGGCCTTTCGGGCGCGTCGCCACAGGACGTTGAGGCCTTCAGCGACGAGTTTCTCAGTGCCGCCATGGATGCGGTCGCGGACCCGGACGTCAACGCGGACCTTGGCGAAGAAGAGGGAGACGGTGACGACTCTGTCGTCTTGCGGTCATCGGGCTATTGGACGACGCAGGAGATCGGAGCGGTGCGGCTCAGGACGCGCAATGGGATCACCACGCCGATCATCGGGAAGCGTCAGGCCTGGACGGAGTCGAGGCACTACGAGATCTACGCGGGCGCATGGACCCAACGCCACGCCGATATCCTGTGCGCGAACACGGGCGCCAACCTGCAGCAGTATCGGTTGTGCACCAACCAGTCCGGGTGCCCGGCGTACTACAGCCCCTTCGAAACCGTAGACCCGGGCAACAGTTGTTCGATGGGCCGGAGCAGCCACAAGAGTACGTCCAAGCATTCTCGGCGGAACGGGCAGACGTACGCAGGCGGGGCGTGGAGTCAGTACCGAATCACCGCGACCGGCTCGGGGTGGGCACTGAGCCATGGCATCATCTTGAGCGTACCCACGACGGCTTCGCACGCTGCGACGTTCTAGGACGCGCGTGGCGCCTGTGATGTGCGCCACTGCCCTTACGGGTTGGTGACACTCGAAGAACGTCTGCTAGTCTCCGCATCCGCTGAGGGAGGACGCTCCCTGGCAGGTTCGAGGCCCCATGCGACTTCGTTTCTACCTCTTGGCTGTGATGCTCATCGGCGCCTGTGCGTTCGTCAGCACTCAGCGGCTCGATCGCCGCTACGGCGAAGCCCGGCCAGTGTCGAGAATCGTGCCGACACTCCCGGCCGGCGCGGTGGACTACTGGACGGAGGTCGAACCGATCGTGGCGTCGCGGTGCGTCGTCTGCCACGGCTGTTACGACGCACCTTGCCAGCTCAAGCTCGGATCGCCCGAAGGCATTGATCGCGGGGGGACGGAGGCCAAGGTCTACGATGCCAAGCGGCTTCTGGAGGCTCCGACGACGCGATTGTTTGAGGACGCTCAGACGACGCCTCAGTGGCGCTACGCGGGCTTTCATCCGGTGTTGAATGAGCGCACGCAGTCCGAGCACCCCAACCGCGAAGCGGGTGTCCTCCCTCGCCTTCTCGACTTGAAGCAAGCCCATCCGCTGAAGTCTGGTGGCCTGCTCCCGAAGGACATGGACGTCTCGATTCATCGCGAGCAGGTGTGCCCCTCGATCGAGACTCTCGACAAGTACGAACGCAAGCACCCGAGCTGGGGCATGCCGTTTGGCGTGCCCGGGCTCGAACCCCAAGAGCACGAAACACTGATGCGGTGGGTCGAAGAGGGGGCGGTCCACACCCCTCCGCCGCCCCTGGACGACCGCACGGTCGCGCAGGTGGATCGGTGGGAGGCGTACTTCAACGACCCATCGCTCAAGGGGCGCCTCACGGCTCGCTACATGTACGAGCACTTGTTCCTCGCGCATCTGTACTTCGAGGACATGCCGCCGGACCCATCAGGCGCACGCCCACGACAGTTTTTCGAGTTGGTCCGCTCTCGTACGCCGCCGGGGCAGTCCATCGATCGCATCGCGACGCGCCGCCCGTTCGACGACCCTGGTGGCCGTCCGTACTACCGGCTGCGTCCGGTTCGGGAGTCCATCGTCGCCAAGCTGCATCTGCCCTACGCGTTGAACGACGCTCGTATGGCTCGATGGCGCTCGCTCTTCCAAGACGCGCCGTTCTCGGTCTCGAAGCTGCCGTCGTATGAGCCGGCGGTGTCTTCGAATCCGTTTGTCGCGTTCGAGCAACTTCCCGCGGCATCGCGCTACCAGTTCATGCTGGACGAAGCGCAGTTCACGATCATGGGGTTCATCAAGGGCGCGGTCTGTCGTGGCCCCATCGCGCTCAATGTGATCAACGATCACTTCTACATCTTCTTTCTGGATCCGGAACTCGGGCTGGGTACCGACGCATTCCTCAAGAAGAACGCTCAGCTGCTCAGCATGCCCGCGGAGGCCGGGTCCACCGCTCCTGCCATGGTGACGTGGGTCAGAAGCGCGGCGCGGCAATACAAGTACATGGAAGCCAAGCGGGCCGCGGCGCGCGAGTCGTTCGGGAACAATCGCAAGGTCACGCTCGACACGTTGTGGGACGGCGAAGGCACCAACTCCAACGCCGCGCTCACAGTGTTTCGCCACTTCGACAGTGCAACCGTCGCGAAGGGCATGGTGGGGGACATGCCCAAGACGGCGTGGGTGCTTGGCTACCCGCTGCTCGAGCGGATCCACTACCTGCTCGTCGCAGGCTTCGACGTTTTCGGAAACGTCGGGCACCAGCTTGCAACGCGGACGTACATGGACTTCTTGCGGCTGGAGAGCGAGTTCCACTTCTTGCTGCTGCTCCCGGACGACAGCCAGAAGAAAGAATGGGAGTTCTGGTACCGCAATCTCAACAAGCGGATCTCGAACGAGATCACGCGGCAGCTCACCAGCTTCGCTGTGCACTCGGACATCAGCTACTCGACCGCGGATCCCAAACGGGAACTCTACGGAAAGCTGCGTGACCATTTGGCACCCGTGCTGGACCGGCGCGCCGAACTCGGTCCGGTGGCCGATGGGATACGCGAACCGCTTGAGCGCCTGTCCGTGCTTCGGGGAACCCCAGTGAGCCGCCTCCCGGAACTCGCGTATCTTCTCATCCCCGACGCCCCTCCCGCCGACCGGGTGTTCACGCTGGTTCGCAATTCCGCTCACTTCAACATCGCGTCTCCACTCAACGAGAGCGAACGGCGGGTGCCAGCCGAGGACACGCTGACCGTCGTCCGGGGCTTTGTCGGTACCTACCCCAACGCGCTGTACCGAGTTCCGAAGGCCGAGCTCGAGTCGTTCGCGACCGCAGTTGAGTCGCTCGTTGGCGAGGACTCCTACGCGCGGTTGCAAGAGCGTCACGGGGTCCGCCGCACGGACCCCCGGTTCTGGGCGACCGTCGACAGCCTTCATGAGACCTATGCCGAACAGGAGCCGATCGAGTCCGGACTGCTCGACATCTCCCGGGTCGAGAATCGCTAGGGGAACTACCAGCGCAGCGTGACTTCGTCCAAGCGGACGACGGCGCCGCGTGTCCACTGCGATCCGACGCGCAGGCCCTGGATGACTCCGTCGAAGGTCTCGGGCGTCAGCCCCGTCTGCGCGAGCGGGACCTGATAGCGGCGATACTCTCCATCTGCTCGCAGCGTGACGCCGTACAGGCCGCGCCACCCTTCGGAAGTCTGAATGCTGATGTCCCCCCACCAGCCGTGGGCTGGGGCGTCATCAGGCGGGACGATGGCGATGTCGATCTCCAGGAATGCATCGGCAAAATCGCCGCCTCCGATGTCCGCGGCCGGGCGTTCCAGGCCTTGGATGCGGAGGTTCTCAAAGCACTCCGGAGCGGATTCGGACACGGGCTCGCATGCAGCGATGCCGTCCGAAGCGCACTCGACCAGGAACTCGAAGTGGTGGGTGCCCTCGGAGGGCACGGCGGCGGACCGGGAAAAGCACGCGGGCAGCGAGAACCCGGGCGGAAACGGATCGTCGTCGGTGAAGATGACCAGGCTCGACGTCGGCTCGGCGGTGGTTGGCCGAACGGCAACGTTGGGACTCACCGTGCGGCCACCGGCGGTGTCGAGTACGTGGAGCTGACCCCAGTACTCGGTGCCCGGTAGCAGCTCGTCGGTGATGGTGCCGACGACGAGATCCACGCCGTTGGTGTTGGCGAGCGAGAACCGGCCCAGCTCGGGGTTGACGTCCCGGTCGAAGATGATCACGTCGCCTTGCTCGAGCGCATCGGCAGAGGTCGCGATCCACAACTCGAACGCGCGGAAGTCTTCCTCGGCGCCGCGAAGCTCCCAGGTCCAGTGCATCGACTGCGGGGTGGACCAGTCGGCGGAGAAGGTCTCGATATCGAACGCAGCCTGGGGAGGGGTGCCGGTGGAGGACTCCGCGCTGGTTTCGCCACCGGTGCTCGAGCCCTGTGCGGTTCCGGAGTTTTCGCCCGCCCCCCGTACACAGGTCTGCGTCTCCGCCTCGCACTGCCAGCCCCCCAAACACGGGCATGGGCGCCCTTCGAGGTCGATGTTCGGCACGGAGCACCCTGCGGCGAGCGTCAGCCCGACCAATGCACGCCCCGTGCTCCCAACGCCCCTCACGACGCTTCCATCATACACGTCCGCTTACCGTCGTCGTCGACGTAGACCGAGCAGCACGACACCGAGCATCCAGGCTGCAGGGCCCTCCGTGGGAACACGACAGCCGCTGGAAGCATCGTCTGTTGCGGCATCGGGAGGCGTCGAGGGCCCACTGGATCCGGCAGGTCCGTCATCGCTGCTGCCCGAATCGCCGGCAGGCTCCGGACCATCGTCCCCACCCGGTGCGCCGGTGGTGGCGCTCGGCCCGTCGTCTCCGCCCGATCCGCCCTCGGCCCCGCCGGTCGACGACCCACCGTCGGTCTCGCCTCCGCCGGGCGTGAGGCTGCAGCCGATTCGTTCGGTACTCACGATGACGTCGTCGAACCACACCTGGTTGGCGTGATCGGTGTCGCCGGCGGCAATGTAGTGCTCGAGCATCGCGCGGTTGAGTTGCAGGTCGGCGACGTCTCGCCAGGCCAGCCCGTCCGCCTCGTGACCGAGCGCGTCATCCACCCAAAACGCCATCGAGCCATCGGCCTGCCCGGGCGTGTTGAGCTCCATCATCATCTCCAGGCAGGTCCACGTCTCGGTCTGAAGGACCACCGGGGGCTCGGGCGAGAAGTGGTTGCCCCAACAGCACTCCAGTCCGTTGGTGCACGGCATGTCCCGGTCAGCGCAGCCATCGCAGATGCCTTGGGCATAGTCGCCGCTGCAGTAGCCGCCCGCGTCGCAGTTCATGCCCGGGTAGTACGTGTAGAAAAACAGCTCGTGCTCGGGGTTGAGATCGACGCGCGTCCCCGCCCAGCGCTCGCCGTTGGGCCGGCAACCCGCGTTGCCGTTGGCGTCCCAGTACGCATCGGGTCGTGATCCGCCCAGGCCGAGGAAGTGGTGCACGTAGTCGTGGTCCTGATCGAGCCGGACCCACGTCTGGAAGTAGAGCCGGTCGTGACCCTGCAGGGTGCACCCGGCGTTCTGCTCGCCGTCGGCACACGTTGCAAAGCGCAGGGTGCCGCCCCGGAAGCTGTCGTCGGATCCGGGCATCGTCACCGACCAAGAACCGTCGTGGGCGAGCGCGGGATCGTTCTCGAGACGAATGCGGTTGGGGTCGTTCACGCCATCGGGGCAGCCGTCGCACTCGGTCCAGTCCGATTGCGCATACCAATCCGTCCATCCTGCTCCACCCGCCTCGAAGTCCTCACACATCAGCCAGCCGGAGCCGGGCTCGTCGCAGGGGGACGCGTCGGCGTCGGGCGAACCCAGGACCAGGCCCAGGAGCACAGTGCCCAGGATCCACGAGGTGCGAGAGCGGCGATGCATCACCCTGGCACCCTATCGGGGTCCGCGCAGACCCAACCTTACCGCGGCTGCGCAGGACAGGGCGGCGCGCTGTGGGCGTAGATCGAGTAACCTCGAACAAGTGCCGCGCGAACGGTTCCAGGGACCGCGAAGGGCCATTGCCACAGCAATGACGGCCTTCTTCGTCGCGGCCACGCCTCTCCCCTGCGTTGCCGCCAGCGCACCCCCCGAGGCTGCACAAGACCCTGCTGCGTTGTTCGATCAGGCGGAAACGCTCTACCGCGAAGGCCGCTACGAGGAAGCGATTGAGATCCTCGAGGCGCTCGTCGAGGCCTATCCCGAGCCGATCCTCCGCTTCAACCTTGGCCGCGCGTACGAGAGCGCGGGCCTGCTCGACCCGGCGATCGAGGCGTATCGACAGTACCTTCAAGCTGCCCCCGACGCCCCGGACCGAGCGTCGGTCGAGGCCCGGGTGGAGCGGCTCGAGGCGCGGATTCCCAGTGAGGTCGAACCGGAACCAGCGCCCGTTCCGGTGGAGGTGCAGACCCCGGCGGATGCGACCCCGAGCGTCCCCCCGCGGCTGAGTCCTGTGCCATGGATCATCGCGGGCGCGGGTGGGGCGGTCTTGATCGCCGGCGGCGTCCTGGGGGGCCTGTCGCTCGCGAGAGCCTCCGAGGCTGAGGACTCGGGCACCAACCAGGTTCGAGCCGTCGACGCCCAAGATGAGGCGAGGACATTCGGCAGGGTCTCTACGGGCGCCCTCATCGTTGGCGGCGCGCTGCTGGTCGCGGGCGTGACCTGGGGCATCGTCGCGAAGCGTCGGCAACGCGGCCGGGTCACAGCGAGCATGACCGGCCTACGCGTGTCGTTCTGACCTCAGATCTCGGTGGGCGGCTGAAACGTCGTGTCTTCCAGGTCGTAGAGCACCGCCCGACCGGCGCGACGTTGCTGACACGCGCCGTCTTCGACCAAGCCCCGCAAGGCGTCTTGTGTGGTTCGCAGGGACACACCCAAGTGGCGGGCCAGCTCGCGCGCGCTGAGTTGGCCTGACCGTGCAAGGTGCCCCAAGACGCGCGCATCTGTGGCGGGGGCTGAGCGGGGATCCGCCAGTACAACGGCCTGCCGAAGCTCGAGCGAAATCCGACCCTCCTCTCGCCGAATCTCACCGTGGGACGCAAGTAAGGCTCGGGCCCGATGGAGTGCGACGTCGAAGGTGCCGCGATGCAGCGAGGGCACGTACGAGAAGCCATAGACCACGCCGAAGACTTGCTCGTCGTCAGCCCCTTGCGGACCCAGGAGCGCCAGCGTGCTGGCCAGCGCATCGCTGCGACCGCCGGGACCGTCGGGCAGCGTGGCGGTGTCGCCGACAGTCGCAGCCAAGCCGCGGGCCGCGCTGAGGACCCGGCGACCAGGCGCACCGGGGGATGCGACGACCCATGCCACCGACTCCGCCTCCGTCGAGTCGGAGTCCGCGTGGGACAACGCCGCGAGCCCAAACGGCGGAGGTCCATAGCCCAGATGCCCACGCACCCAAGCCTCGACTTCGGGCCCCGCCGCAGCAGGGTCGGCTCGAGGGTCGATCGCGGTACGGACTCGGGCGAGGTCCTCCACCATCGGGGCCAACCTCGAGAGCCGTTGCGTCAGCGAGGCCAGCCGCGACGCGAAGCCTGCGGGGTCTCCCGCTTTCGCTGCGTCGAGCAATTCCCGCAGCTCCAGCGCCGGCCCGGGGCTTGCCGCGTCTGCGCCGCCCGCGAGCACGAGCTCCCACTCCACCCACGGATGCCACGGTGCCGGAGCCACGTCGCGCAACGCCGTGGCGATGCGGGCGGCAAGGTGGGCTCGCCCCGTAAGTCGCCGGAGTCGGGCCAACACGACCCCCGCAAGAACCTCGCACCCGCGAAGCTTTTCGGTGCGGCCCATTCGAAACGCTCGGCGACCGGCCGCAAGCGCGGCTGCCATGTCTCCGACGTGCGCCAAACCGAGCGCTCGCAGGCACGCCGCCTCGACCACGCCGTCGGCGCGGGCGTCTTGCCGAGCCTGCTGCTCGAGATCCGCCACGACTTCGTCTTGCAGCGGCTCACCACCGGCCAGGGCTGCCCACGCGGTGTCCAGGTCCGTGTCCGATCCGACGCCGGGATGGATGCCCTGCAGGCCCAAGAAGGCAGCGATCGGCGGGCGTGAAGCCGGCGCCATGGCGTGATGACAGCACGGGGGTGCGGTCCCCGGCAAGCAGGTCTGGCATGCTTGCCCGGCGTGGAGTTCGGGACGACGGAAGCCCACGGGCGCGGCTCATCCGAGCCGACGAGCTACGTGCCGGTCCTGGAGCTCGCTTCAGGGGGGATGGGAACCGTCTCGGTTTGCGTGCGCCGCTCGGGTGCGTTCGAGCGTCTCTACGCGATCAAGCGGCTGCATCCGCATCTTCAGGGCGACCCGTCCATGCGCTCGATGTTCCTCGACGAAGCGAGGATGTCGGGGCTGTCTCGACATTCGAACGTGGTCCCAGTGCTCGATGTCGGAGAGGACGAGACGGGCCCGTTCTTGGTGATGGACTACGTCGAGGGTGTTTCGGTCTCGCGATTCATCCGGCATCACGCCAAGCAAGGCGATCGCATCCCCGTGCCGCTGTGTCTGCACATCGTCGCTCAGACAGCCCGAGGCCTTCACGCGGCTCATGAACTCGAGGACTCCGACGGGCACGCGCTGCAACTCGTGCACCGCGATGTGTCCCCGCAGAACATCTTGATCGCGCGCGATGGCGTGGTGCGGGTGACCGACTTCGGCGTGGCCAAGGCGCTGGGACGTTCGACGCACACGAGCACCGGCCTGCTCAAGGGCAAGGTCGGCTACATGTCACCCGAGCAGCTTCGGTTCGAACCGATCGATCGTCGCTGCGACTTGTTCGCGTTGGGCGTCGTGTTGGCGGAGCTGCTCACAGCCTCGCGCATGTTCCCGGGCAAAGACGCGGCTGCGGTGGCCCGCCGGGTCCTCAACGAGCCCCCACCGGACCTGGGCGATCTGCGTTCCGAGGTCTCGCCGGCGGTCGTTGAGCTGGCCTTCGAACTTCTCGCAAAGGACCCCGCCCAGCGGCCGAGCACTGCGGCCGAGGTGGCCTCGCGTATCGAGGAAGAGCTGGCCCTCGAAGGCCCTGTGGACCTAGCCAGTTACGTGGAGGCGCACTTTGCCGAGGAGCTCGACCGTACGCGGGCGGCGGTGCGTGACGCCGCGACCGCCGAGCCGTCCCAGCCCGAAGGTGCCGCTCATGGAGTCACGGTCGTTCCCGCGACCCCGCCGCCGCGATCTGCAAAATGGGGGGTCCTCGCGGCCGCTGCGACGGCAGCCGTGCTCACGGGCGTGTGGTGGTTGAACCGGCCTCCAGCGACCGAGCCCGTTGCCGACACGCCTCCTGCGGCGACGGCGGACCCGGGTTCCGTGGACGTCTTCATCGAGAGCCGGCCGGCGGGGGCGATCGTCCGAGTGGACGGACGTGAACTCGGGACGACCCCCTTGTCCGTGCCAATGCCCCGGCAGGATCAGCCCGTGGAGCTTCGCCTCGAACTCGAGGGCCACCTCGGCGCAACCCAGTCGATCGCCCCGACCGAGGACACGCGCCTGCTGGTCGCCTTGACGCCGGCGCCACAAGCCGCCGCGCCGGAGGTCAACGAGCCGCCGCCCCCGGTCAAGCGCAGGCCGGTGTCCAAGCGTCGCCGAAAACCCTCGGCCGAGCCCAAGCCCGAAACGGACAAGCCGGTGTTTCGCCGCTTCGACTGAGGGCTCGCCCTCCCGGTGCGCGAGCCGCAGACCCTGCGCGATGCCGCCGTTGCTCTTTCGGTACCGTGCGTGTCGAATCGATGTTGGCGCACCAGGCAGCACACGAAGCGTGGCCACTGATCGCGTTGGGTCTCTTCCTCCTCGTCGGATTTCTGGCGCACGTCGTGGGCCAGCGGGCGCACGTTCCTCGAGTCACGTTGCTGCTTGTGATTGGGGTCATGTGCGGGCCCCATGTGCTCGGCCTGGTGCCGGACGGCGTGATCGAGTGGTTCCCCACGGTCGCAGAAGTCGCGCTCAGCATGGTGGGGTTCATGATGGGGGAGCGTTTCATCGGAAAGCAGCTGCGTGCCACGGGTCGCGTCGTGCTTCTCGTCGCTCTCGCGGAGACGCTTGGTGCGGCCCTCATCGTGTTCTGCGGACTCATGCTCGCCGGAGCCCCGCTCGGGCTTGCGCTCCTGTTGGCGGGCATTGCCCCCGCGAGCGCTCCGGCAGCGACGACCGACGTCATCCGTGAGAGCCGCGCAGCCGGGCCACTGACCGACACGGTGCTCGGCGTCGTGGCGGTCGACGACGCCTTCGGCATCATCCTGTTCAGTCTTCTGCTTGCGATCGCGCAGTCGATCTCCGGCGCCGGTTTCTCGGGGGCCGAACTGCTCGGAGCGGCTTGGGAGGTCTTCGGCGGGATTGCGCTGGGCGCCTCGTTGGGCGTGGTGATGGCGTGGGTTTCGGGCCGCGCCCAGCCTGGAGAACTCACCTTGATCGAGACCGCCGGCTTCGTCCTGCTTGGCGGCGGGCTTGCGACCGCTTTGGGGGTCTCGTACTTGCTGACCGCCATCGCACTTGGGGCCACGGTTGCGAATCGGGCCAAGCATCACGAGCGTCCGTTTCACGCGATCGAGGGCATTAGTCAGCCGTTCCTCATCGTCTTCTTTTTGCTCGCTGGCTTTGAGTTCGACCCGTCGGGCCTTGCGACGTTCGGTCTGATCGGGGGTGTGTATGTCGTGGCCCGAACGGCCGGGAAACTGCTCGGGAGCAAGTTCGCAGCCCGCTCGGATGGCACCCCGCCAGCGGTTCGAAGCTACGTCGGGTGGTGTTTGCTGCCGCAGGCAGGCGTCGCGCTGGGCCTGGGCTTGGTCGCGGCCGAGCGTTTCCCGGAGCACGGCCCTCGACTGCTTTCCGTGCTCGTGGGCACCACGTTCGTATTCGAGGTGCTCGGGCCGATCGCGACGAAGATCGCCCTGAAGCGGGCCGGGGAAACCGGGGCTGCGAAGCCATCGGCCCCGGAGTCCAGCGAGCAGCCGTCCGACAGACCGTAGAGTGACGGCTCGAGGAGCACCGCGTTGGAGAAACGTGTAGCCGGGCGCCCCCATTTCGCACTGCTCCTTTGTCCTCGCAGCCCTGGGTGTAGACTCGTGGAGTGAACTTCGCGATGTCGCAACGGGGTTTCTTCGCCGGTCTGTTTCTGGTCGCCAGCATGACCGCGGCCGGCTGTGCGAAGAACAGCACGCTGACCGTCAAGCCGTCCGCGCCTCAAGCTGCGGAGCTGCTCCCGGCCGAACAGCTCGAAGCCAGCGTCTACAAGAGGCTGCTGCTGTTGCCGATCGAGAGCGCCGTTGATGTGAAGGACACCAACGTCGCGGTGGTGACCGAGAAGGCGACCTCGTACTACTCCGCCAAGCTCGAGAAGGCGCTGCTCGCCCAGGGGTTCGAGCTCATCTCGCCGGAGATCGTGGCGAGGGCCGAGAAAGGCATCAAGGGTGGCAAGCTCTCGGCCGCCGAGAAGGCGTTGATCCTCGGCAAGGAAACGAAAGCCGACGCGGTCTTCCAGGTTCAGGAACTCGCGGTTCGGGGCACTGTCGACTACTTCACGGTCGAAGACCTCAAAACTCTTCCCGTGGACGCGAGCCGGGTAAAGACGGACAAGAAGGAGCGCCTGTATCACTCCGAGACCGAGCAGTGCGTGTTCAAGCTGCCCTACTACGAGGTGCGGTTCGAGGCGAAGCTCATCGACGCTCGCAACGGCAACGTCCTTTGGGTCGGATCCGGGCGACAGAACGTCGTCGATGCCCTCGAAGAGAGCTGGGTGGCGAAGCTCGACAAGGACTGCGGCCTCGAGAAGGAGAACTTCGTGTTCACCGACTACGTCGCGTCGGAGTCCACGCTGGATTCGACCTTCGGCGGTTTGGTCAGCCGGCTCCTCGAGCCGATGAAGAAGTCCGCGATGGCGGGGGCGCCGCTGGTCGCGGATGAGAAGCCCGCACCCAAGCCCGAGCCCAAGCCCGAAGCCAAGCCGGAGCCGCCCAAGGTCAAGACGGCAACGGTCAGCGGAAAGAAGGCAAGCCTTCGCGCAGGCCCGGGCAAGCGAAACCAACGCATTCGGGTCATCCCTCGCAAGTCGAAGGTCGAGGTCCTCGAAACCATGGGCGAGTGGATCAAGGTCAAGACCCAGGACGGTTCGACCGGCTGGATGCACGACTCGGTCATCATCGTCAACGACGACTGAGCCCCTCCCCGCCGAGGCGCTGACGCAGCTTTCCGGCGCGCGGACCTCCTACACGGTACCGCACGCGGTCCGTGGCACCAACGGAGCATCTCAGCGACACGGCGGCCGCGGCCGCCTAGGACTTGCGCCGAAGTCTGCCCAGCAAGCGCGAGAGCCAACCACCGGGTGTTTCGTGCGCGTCGTCCATCTGTGGATGGTTCTCGTCTCTCAGCTTCTGAGACAGGGCGGCGAGGTCTCCTCGCCTGGACTCGGGCGCCCGCTTCACGCTCTGGGCCAGCAGCTTCAGCCGGTCTTCGGTCGCGCCCGCGCATCGGGATTCGGCGAAACGGCGGATGGCGTTGTTCTCCAACAACACGCCGCCGGTGGCCACGTCGACCCATTGGTCCGGCTCCAGGGAAACGGAACTCAGGTGAGGGCGGAGCGCAGCGGCGACAAACGTAGGGTCCGGCTTGGACGCGAACAACAGCACGATGCAGGCATGGAACGCGTCCATGTTGTCCCACTCCAGCGCGTCCTTCAGGACCTCGATGCACCGGTCCTCATCAGACGCTGCGACAGCCTCGCGAAACTGCTCGAGCAGAGGCGTCTCGTGGCGATGCCGGTCATGCGCGGCCTTCTTTTCGGCGCGTCGTTGCTCTCGCTGTTCGGCCTTGCGGTCGCGCAGCGTCAGGTAGTAGTCGCCGAATCCTTCCTCGAGCACGTAGTCGTCGGCCTCCAGGCGGGATGCGTACTCCTCCAGCCAAGCGGCGAGTGAAGGGGCCACGAGTCTCGGCGTGTCATCGTGGGGGCAGTCGAAGACGCGGCCACTCTCGCCGTGGACCACCAGCGAGTCGGAGTCCAACCCCGCGAAGGGGAGCCAGTGCTCGGATGCCAGCTCGTCCATCGTGCCTCCCGATTCTGGCCAGTTGTCGGGCGACTCCCGTGCAAAATCAATCGACATCAGGACCGACTCTTGTTGCCCGGCGGCCCAACTCGTGGATAGCAGGTTGAAGCCATTCACGAACCCGTTGAGTTCCTGAAGCGACCCGTCGTGCACCGACCACAGCGCGCGGAGGTCTGCCGGCAACGCGACACCAAACTCCTCCTCGGCCGACGCGAGTCGTTCCGCCGTGGCCCCTGGTGCGAGGTTCTCTGCAAGCAGAGGTGCACCATGCGTCGTCATCCAGCGACGGATCCGCGCGAGTGCGTCGCGCGTCCGGGCTTCGTTCTGGTCGTCCTTGACGCCGGTCATCGGATCTACAAGGACTCGCCGCGCAGGGCGTAGTCGCTCGATGATGCCCACCCGCGGACCATGACGTGAACTTCGGCAGGGGAGGACAGCTCCACTTCACACCGCTCGTCGCTGCCGCTGCGGTACGGCCGGCACTCCCAGGACGCGACTGTGGGTGCGACGCCGCTGCGCACGTAGAGGTCGGCGTCCGAGGAACCGGACAGGGTGAACGCGTACCGACCCGCCGCGAGGGTTGGTGTTGCGTAGTGGTGCTCTTCCTGGCGGGAGACCGTGCCGGACTCTTCGAGCCCGTCCCATGCGTCGTCGCCGGGGTCATCCCCACCGTCGTCGTCAAAGCCGGGGAAGTACTCGTTGTCTTGCTCGCCGGAGACGAGCACCACCTCGGCGCTGTCGATCTCCATGAACATCTGCTCGTAGGTCTTGGGGTCCTCGTAGTCCATCAGCCCTCGCACGAGTGCCATCGTGGCGTTGGGCATCGAGTGGAAGAACGAGGGCATCGCGTTGGTGACGATGTCGAGGTACTTCGTGCCGTCTGGATCGTCGGCGTTGATCTCGGCGTGCGCATCGGCGAGCGCGGAGTCCACGTAGGCGTAGGTGTCGCAGCCGTTCATGAACACCATCGCGTACTGGCCGGTCTGCCAGTCGCCCTTGGCCGCCAGGGCGCGAATGTTGGCGCCGAGCCCAGCGTGACCGTTGTAGACGATGAGGTCGGCCTCCGCGGACAGCTCGGCGTAGCGTTCGTTGAAGCTGTTGGGTGCGGTGCGGACGTTGTCGACCAAGAGTGTGGTCACTTCGACCGTCCGGCCGTCGGCCATGCGCGAAAAGTACTGCACCTCGGGGGTCGCGACGCCGGGCGTCGATGGGACCGACGCGGGCACGGTGGTGAGGTCCTGTCCTGCGAGTGCTTGACCGACGGCGACGTTGAAGCGGTCGTAGGCCCGAATCCCGGCGTCCCAGCCCGAGGTGGCGCCATCTTCATACTTGCCAAAGACCGCGACGACCTGGAGGACATCGTCTTCCCACACCTTGTGGTACTCGGGGTATTTGCCCGTCGTGTTGATGTCACTAATGGACACGGTGGCATCAACGGACACGATGTCGTTGTCGTCGATGTCGCAGCCCGAACGGCCGGGTCGGTAGTAGTACCACATGCTCCCGCGCGTCACGTCGTGGGCGCCGAAGTCTACGCAGTCGTGGTTGTACTTCTCGGTGAACGAATCTTGACCCGCGATGGTGATGTCGGCCGGAAGAAGCAACTTGTACGTCGAAGGCACATGGTCGCGGTCTCCCCAAGCGACCGGAATCTTCGCGTCGTACGTGGCGAGGTAGCGGCCGTCGTCCGTGGGGGTGGTCTCGATGTTTGTGATCTCGAGTTGGTCCAGTCGGCCGACCGAGTTGTCTTCGTTGAGGTGGCCGATCGTGTAGAGCAGCTGGTCCTCGATCGCGCTCGCCGCCGACCACGTCGAGCTGATGACCACCTCACCGGAGAACTCGAAGTCGACGAAGATCGCCTCGACGCTGCTGTCGGCCTTTCCTGGGAAGCCTCCTTTGACGTAGTCGCCCTCGCCGACGGCCAGCGTGTCTGCCCCCGACTGGCAGGCGGTCAGCAGAGCAGCGGCGGCAAGGAACGTTGCGGTCTTCTTCATGCGAGCCTCGGTCTTCCGCACACTTAGGCCTACAGTGTGGGATGCGCAACAACGATGGCTAAGCCACTGGAAGTAAAGCGATCGCGTCCCCCGGCAAAGGGTGCGTGGTCCCTGCGCAATTCACGCTAGAGACAAGCTGAGTCTATGTCGGGATGGACATCGACAACCTCGAACGGCGGAGCGGGACCGAGTTCGGGGGGTTCGACCGCGGGGTTGCAGCGACCGTCCTGAGCTGCGGACACGCGTTGATCGGAGTCGCGAAGTTCACCCTCGGACTCGCAGTGTCTCGCGGTGATTCCGCCAATGTGGCTCCGACTCGGTGTGAGGTCCTCGAACGGCGCGCCGGAGCAACGATGCTCGCCGTGGTCGAATCGAGAGCGTGCGAAACCGAGGCGACGTCTGATGCGTAGTCATGTGACGACCCGATCTGCTGTCCGGGGTTTCACCCGTCGCCGCCAGCCTCGAGATCCGGAGTCGTTCGGAGCATGTTGAGTTTGAACCGAGCCCCACGCGCCTCCAAGCTCGTCCCAAGCCGAGTCGTGACACCTACGTTGTTCGTCGCGCTCCTGTTCGCTTGCCGGACGGCACCCTCTGAACCGATGGCAGAGCCCGCCGTTGTCGTGGCCGACGTGGATTCACCCGAGGTGCAGGCGCCGGCGGAGGTGCAGGAGCCAACCGAGGTGCCGGGACCGGCCGAGGATCCCAGTCAGGTCTGGGAGCCTCCGCCGGACGGGCCTCCGGCGGCCGCCACGGATCTGGACTCCTTGCTCGACCCGCCGCCGCCTCCCGCTCCGGAGCACTGGCCCGCATCGCTGTCCTGGCCGGTCGAGGGCCTCGGACGTCCGGACTCGTCGGATTCGTCCGCCCGCGGAGGGGTACACGTGGTTTGGCGAGGCGTGGAGGGGGACAGCGCGCGGATGGTGTCGGACCTGGTGTCTGCGTTGGGCGATGCGGACGCGTGTGACTTGCCGGCCGAGGAGGGCAGGATCCGGTGTCGCGGAAAGACAGGAGGAAGGCGGTGGGCCGTGGCGGATGAGCTTGGCGAGGGAGAGCTCTCGGTGAACTTGTGGGTGTTGCCCCGCGGCCACAAGCCGCCCGGGCGCCTGCCAGGTCGGTGCGTGGTCCCGCCAGAGCGGTCGTGGCGGATCGCGTTGGAGAGCTCCAGCCCCGAGACTCTCGACAACGCGCTTGTGCACGAGATCGGAACCCACCGCGCCTGGGACCTCGATGGCGACGGCGAGGCTGAGGTTCTCGTGCCCCAAGAAGCGTCGCCCTCGGCGTGTTCCGACGAGGTCGCCTACGACGTCTACGTCATGCGGGGCACCTGTGGTCACCGTGTGGGCTCGATCGTGGGAGCGGCCTTTGATGTCAACACCGCGCGCTTTCACCACGGGCTGCGGGAGCTGACGACCGAGCGCCGGGCCGGGCGTGGCAAGCAACGCTCCTCGTGGCGGTATGAGAAGCGGACCTATCGGTTCAACGGGAAGAGGCTTCGAGCGTCGTTGGACGTGACGGAAGAGACCTGCCATCACTGCAAGAGCTTGAGCTGCCACGCCGGCCGCTGAAGGGGCCCGTACGAGAGCCCGCTAGCCGGTTGTCCATCGGGCGGCATGACCTTTAGAGGCAGGATGGGAGGCCGGTTGCACGAAGGCCGGGTCGTTCGTTGACAGCGGCAGAGCAGTGCGTTGTGCTGTCGCGATGGAGAACTCAACGGTGACTTGGCTGTCGGAGGTTGCGTTCGGTGTGGGGCTGAGCCTTGTCGCCACCGCGTGCGGCAGCAGTGTGGCGGTTGCAGACACCGATGGCGGGACGAGTACGGGCGGGCCGAGCACCAGCGCTACGATGACGAGTCCCACAGACCCCAGCTCCTCGGGGGGGTCGAGCGGGTCGTCCTCCGGGTCCACAACAGCCGAGTCAACCACCGGATCGTCGAGCAGCGAGAGCAGCTCCGGAACCACCGGTGGGCTCACCGAGCCCGGCCTCGTCCAGGCGATTCCTCCGGTTCGGGTGAGGGAGGTCTGCGAGTCGCTGGGCGAGAACTGCATCCTGAGCACCGCGTGCTCGGGCGACTACGAGGGGGCGATGACCGACTTCACCGACCAGCTGCAGGTTGCGGTGGAAGCCTCGGGGGACGAGCAGGCGATCGACATCCTGTTCGTGGTCGACAACAGCTCGGGCATGGGCCCAATGCAGCTGATGCTTGCGCGCGAGTTCCCTGGGCTTCTCGAGCGTATCCAGGGGCTGCAGGGCGCAGGCGGTGGGGCGCTCGACCCGAGCGTGAACATCATGGCGACAACCAGCGACTTCGGGAACCCGCTGTGTACGGCGTTCCAGTCGCACGAACCGGCGCGAGGGGCTCCCATTGCGACGGGGTGCAACTCGAGGATCGACTATTTCACCGGGCTGGGCGTGGTGCCCGAGGTCTTCAGCGAGGCCTGCACCGAGGTTTGTCCGGTCGATGTGGAACCGACCGATCCGTTCATCCACTTCGATGCCGCCGGGGACAACGTGCCCGATGTCGAGCCCTACGACGTCGACGGCGACGGGACCGACGACCCGCCTGTCGCTCGAGCGCTTGCTTGCATTGGGCCGCAAGGCATCGACGGATGCGGGTACGAATCGCAGCTGGAGAACATGCTCCAAGCGCTCAATCCAGCTGCGGATTGGAACACGGGCAACACCCCGTTCCTGCGCCCGGACGCGGCCCTTGCGATCGTGCTCTTGACCAACGAAGCGGACTGCTCGATCCAGAACTACGACATCATGACGGATGCGGCGTACCAGGAGATGGATCCGGGCAGCGGGACGCCTGCTGCAAGCAGCGCGCTCTGCTGGAATGCCGGAGTCGTTTGCGATAGCCCTGGGTTGGGCGTCTACAGCAACTGCATGAGCGTCGACAATGGGCTGCAACCGACGTCGCGCTACATCAACTACCTCGTTGACGAGCTGTCGGTGAACCAGGGCAAGGAGGTGCTGATGCTCGGGATCGTCGGTGTGCCCGAGGGCGGCGCGGATGAGCTCGTGATTCGTGATTGGCGCGAGGAAGACATCCTCCCGGAGGAGGCGATGGCCGGGGTCACGGCCGAGGACAAGCAGTTCAACTTCGGGATCGGGCCTGGTTGCGGCGGCGCGGAGTAGCGCCACGCCGAAGCGGCACGAAGCGGACGCCGATCGAGTCGCTGACTTCATCGCCGTCCTCGGTGTGCGTCACGACCTTGAGCACGGCGCTGTCGGAGGCAGGGCCGATCTGGATGACGAGGCGTCCTCCGATCTCGAGCTGCTCGAGCAACGCGCTGGGAATCTTCTCCGCAGCGGCGGCGCAGATGATGGCCGCGTAGGGGGCGTGTTCGGGGCGCCCGGCGTGCCCATCACCGGTGACGACGTCGGCGGCGTAGCCCGATGCTTCGAGCCGGGCGCGCGCGAACGATGTAGGGCTGGCTGATGGTGGCGCCGAACCCGATCGACAGCGGGTGATCTGCGTAGGCGTGGTCCAAGGAACTCTCGAGCACGAACCCGTGCCGGGGAACCACAGCCATCGTTTCCAACACCTGTTCGTCGTGGATGCCTCGGCCCCGCAGTTGCACCCTCGAGCATCCGGCCTCGCTCGGCGTCTGCACTCATGGCCCCAACTCTACCGGGGCTCGCCGTATCAGCGACGCCGCCGGACGAAGGGCAGCAGCGCAAACAGGCCGAGTAGGGCCCAACCCTGTTCTCCGCTGCCGACCGCGCAGCTCGACGTGTCTTGGTCGACTGCGCCACCGCCCGCGTCGGTGTCACCGGCGGTAGGGTCGGTGGTTGCTGCGGTCGGATCGCTGCCGCCATCGGTGTCGCCAAACTCTGGGTCTTCGACGCCTCCATCGTCGTTCACACATTCACTGCGCAGCTCACACGTGGGGGCGTCCGTCACTCCCAAGCACTCTCGGTACTCGGCGTAGTCCGGCTCTTCGTACCTGTCGCAGCATTCTGTGAGTCGAGCGATGCTCACCTCCGGCGGGTCCTCGCCACAATCTTCGGCCACCGCATTCTCGAGCAGAAGGAACGCCTCGCATCCGGTCAGGACTTCGCCGACACAGGTCTCGGGGAGCGTTGGGGCTTCGGTTCCGCAGACCTTCGCCAACGTGTCACCGCACTGCGCGAGCATCTCGTCGTCGGTTTTGGTCTCCGGAGGATCGTCGGGGTTGAAGCCGTCGGACCACCCTGCACCCTCGCCGCTGATGCACTCACACAGCCCGTGGTCCTGCTCGACCCAGCACCGGCCCGCAGGGTTGTCGCAGGCAACGCCCTCCACCTTGCAGAACCCATCGTCGCAGGTCTCGTCGAACTCGCAGCCCGCGTCACAGGTTGGCGGCAGGGTTTCGGGAACAGCGCAGAGTCCGCCCAGACACAGTTCGCTGCCGCCACAGTCCGTGTCCCGAATGCAGTCTTCCCCCTCGGCCGATGCCGGGGACGCGAAGAGCAGCATGCTGGAGAGCGCAGCGCTGAGCGGGAGCAGCAATCGAACGGAAGACAAAGCCATACCCCGATCCTAGCTGCGAGCGGCCCGGTGTCGAATGACGTCGTGCAACCCGTACGGGGTTCGGCCGTCCATACTGCGGTGGTGTTCAAGCGCAATCCCTGGCAGGAGGTGCTCTCGGGTCTCGGGGAGCCGCCACCGTTTCTCAAGCTGCTGTTGCTGGCGCTCTCGGTCGGGTGCCTCGCAGACGCGGTTGAGCCGCTTCGGGCGTGGGTCGAGTGGCTGCGTCTGGACCCGGCGGCATGGGAGCGCGGCGAGGTGTGGCGCATGGTCACGTACGGCGTGTTCGGGCGCGGGGGCATCAGCGCCTGGGTCGTGCTGCAGCTGGTGCTGGTGTACTGGCTCGTCCAACAGCTCGTGGTTTGGGTCGGGGTGCGGCGAGCCCGGACGACCCTGCTCGGCGGTGTTGCTGTGGCCGGCGTCACGGCTGCGCTGGCCCAAGCGGCGTCCAACCAGTTCGGTGGGCCGTCGTGCAGCTACGCCCCGTTCTGGTTGATGCAAGGGCAGAACGTGATCCTCGCAATCGGCTTGGCGGCATTTGCAGCAAACAACCGCTACTCGACCGTCTCGCACACGCCGTATGTGTTCGGCCTTCCGATCCCGACGAAATTCCTGGTCCCGCTTCAGTTGCTGATGACCCTCGGTGGGGCATTGAACACGGGGGACCTTGGAGGCTTCGTCGGTATCGTCGCGGCGACGGCGTGGGGTTGGACTGCGGTATCTCGCCGCTGAGGCCGAGTGGGTTGCAGCGCTACGGTGAGCCCAGCGTCCAGGCGGAGACGTCCTCGAAGCGGACCGCGACCTTCTGGCCCTGGGCAGTCGCGAGCAGGACGACGTTTGGCAACACGGCGGTGTCGCTCAGTCGTGCGGATTGCTGACGCAGCAGCGCGTAGTGCTCGCCACTGATCTTGTTCTCGAGGTGGTCCACCGTCGATGCAAAGAAGTCCGCGAGCGAGGTCGTCGTCCCGGAGATGACACCGCCGGGCGTCCACAGGGTGACCGGCATTCCCGCCGCGCCCGAGATCGTCTTCAGCAGCGACGCCATGAGGTCTGGGGCCTTGGTGGGACGGAGCGAGCTCTCGGTCTCTTCGTGACTCGACAGCAACGCGGACGCGGTGCATTCGATGAGGACCGCGTGTTGGATGAGCGGGCTCCTCTTGCGGACGTCCGCATCGGCAGAGGCGATGTCGTGGTCAGGGGTGCCGCTGATCTCGGTGAAGTGCTTCAGGCGCAGGAGGTCGGCGAGACTGTTGGCGGATGCGATGACGATGCTCTTCCAGTCCGCGCGGACGACCCGGACGGCCGCTCCCGGATCCGCCGCGCGCAGGTGCGTGCCATCGGCGACCTCGACAAGGTGGTGCCTCAGCGTGTCTCGGAGCGCTCTGATCGCGACCCAATCCATCGTCGATGCATCTTGGGGCAGGGGGCTGTCGGCCGGGCTCGTCACGGCGCACAGCCTAGAGCACATCGAGACACGTCGCCACGATGCACGTGGGGCGTTCTCAACCGTGCTCGGCTACGGCCGCGAGAATCGGCGGTGCGCCGTTCCCCATGAACGTCACGCTGCTTGGACGCATGCCGTCCTCGGCAAGTCCGAGCAGGGGCACGAGCGTGCCGCGGTCGGCGACGACGGGATCGCCATCCACCAGGAGTGTCCAGACTCGCCCCATTGGGTCTACGGACATCGACGCGACACGCCGAGGTAGTTCGGGGTAACGCGTGATCGTGCCGTCGGTTTCGCGGACGATGATCGTCGAGGGCGACTTCGTCGCGACCGCGATCACGCCGTGGTCGTTGATCGCAATGTCGGGGGCGAGGGAGTCTCCGGGAAGCTCGAGCTTGGTCGAGGTCTCGCCGTTGATGAGCACGACATCGGTGCGGGTGCGAGCGACGACACCGACCTCGCCGGCGTCGTAGAGCTCTGGATAGAAGTCCAGGGACACGACGGGGGTTGTCGTGATGCGCTTGCCGTCGAAGCTCGCTCGCAGCACGGCGTGCTCGGTGGAGATCAGGACGCTGTTGGCCTCGGCGACGAGTGGACGCAGCGGGCCAGGCCTCGTGCCCAACTTCTTGCCGTGCCAGCCGCTCGCGTCCTTCGTGTATAGGGCGCTCCCTGCAAGCAGCCACACCGTTTCGGAGTCGGTCACCGCCGCGTCGACAGATCCCGAGGGGAGCCGAGGCGTCAGTCCCGTGACCGCTTCGAGGTCCCAGATGCCGTCGACAAGCTCTCCGAGCAACAGCGGCTTGTTGCGATCCGTGGGGTTGTGGGAGACCCACGGCATTCCGCGCGGACCCGCCCCGTGGGAGGTCGTGGAACCTTCACCTGCCGGAAACGCGGGGTGCACGACCGCGGTGCCGTCGGGTTGGTAGTGGCCGTATTGGTCGACCGCGGCGCGAAAGTAGAAACTGTCCTCCGCGGAGATGGATGCGCCTCCAACGACGCCAGGCAGAGCGATGACGCGCCCGTCCTGCAGGGCATAGGAGCCGCTGCGATAGGCAAAGATGCTGACGTCGCCCAGCAGCTGCGGGGAGAGGGGGACGGCCTCGAGCTTCACGTCGACCCGCGTGCCGCCGCCCTCGGACTTGAGGTCGATGCGCAGCGTGTCCCCATTGCTCAGGCCGAACTCGCTCCACTTGGCCATCTGCGAGTGGTCGTTACCGTCGTACCAGTTGTCGCTCGTTCGGATCCAACCGGCGTTTTGTGCGGCGCTGACCGTCGCGACGTTGCTCTCGTGGACCCGCTCGGGGAGCCAGTACGACAGGGTGGCATCACCTGCATCGTCGCCGGTCGCCTCGCAGACGATCGCGTCTTCGGCGGGGACCAGCGGCTCGAGCATCGGTCGTTCCCATGCACTCGAAAGGGGCGTAGGCGTGCACGGTGGGCACTTCTCGTTGATTCCCGCATCGCACAGCTTCTCGCAGCCTGTGAGGCCGAAGGCGATACACAAGGTGAGCGCAGCGGTACTGAGACGCGTAGCCATCACAACGGACTTCATCTCTGTGCGGCCGGGAGGCGGCGCTGCAAGGACCCGCCCCGGCCTGCTTCGGGCCGGGTCACCGCACGCGACGGCGAAGCACCCGCCTTGGCCCCGTCAATCCGCGGAGCCGTACAACCGAGCCCGCAGGTCCGCGACCCACGATGGCAGGTCTGTAACCGTGGCCTGAAGCAGCGCCGGGTTGTCTGCCAACGCCTCCAGCTCCGTGCGTAGCTCCGCCTTGGCCTTGCGCAGTCGACCGGCCACCGTGCCCTCGGGGAGCTCGAGAATCAGCGCCACCTCTGCGCGGGACAGCTCCTCGAAGAAGTGCAGCTCGAGCACGGCCTGCAACGCGAAGGGGAGGTGGCGCAGCGCCTGGAGGAGCATCGCTTGCTCCTCGCGGACCGCAACGATCGCGCTCGGCGATTTCGAGATGCTGGCGAGGCTGGTGAGAGTCTCGTCGAACTTCGGGGAGCGTACGTGTCGCTTCAGATCGTCTCGTGCGACGTTGTAGGCGATACCGAGCAGGTAGGTTCGAAACGAAGAGCGACCGCCAAATCGGCCGAGGCTCTTGGCGCACCGCTCGAAGACGGTCGCGACCAGGTCCTCGAGACGCGAGGGGTCCGGACACTTGTTCGCGAGGAACCGGCCCACCGTGTCGAGGTGCCGCTCGATGAGCGTCTCTCCGGCTTTCCGTTCACCGGACGCCCAACGGCTGTAGAGCTGCTCGTCGTCCTCCATGGGAACGACGGTCATCGTCCGTTTCTGGACTGCGACGGTCAATGGGCACCGCCTGCTTCGGTCGAGGCGGCAAGGACGGCGGACAGTTCCGGGTGGGCCTTGGACAAAGCCCGCTCTCGCACGATGATCTTGTGACGATCTGTGGGGTAGGCGACTCGGAGGCCATCGCCCGAGATGGCGAGCGCGCGCGCGTTGCTGTCGAACAGACGAATCGGTTGCTCGTCCGTGGTCCACAGCGAATGGATGCCGCCCTGCTTGCGAACCACCAGGTCGTGTGCGGCGTTGCTGACGGCGGAGGAGAAGGCGTAGGGCTCGGGCCCCATGAGCATCCGGGGCGCCTCGAGGCGCTCGAGCTCTCCGGAACCGTTGCGCCGTACGAGTTGCTCCTGATCCCCCAGGGCGTAGATATGGTCAGCATCCGGCCACGCGTGCAGAGAGCCACCGACGGGTCGACCCACGAATGGGATCGAGCTGTGCTCGTCGTCGGCCCAGACGTGAAGCTCGTGCTCGTCGCCCCGACAGACGGCCGCAACCCATTGGGTTGTCGCCGCGAGGTTGTAGCAGTGAAGCTCGGGCGCGATAACCGTCGTCTCCCCGTCGAGGTTGCGCCACACACCACCCTCGCCAGCTCCAAACAACGCGCCTTTCGGACCCACGACTGGCCGTGGACCACTGTGCGGGGCGTCTGCGAGCGGAGCCCCGCTCTCGAGGTCGAAGATCATCGTGGGGTTGCTGTGGCGAGTCAGAGCAACCCGGCCAGCGCCTTCGTCGAGCGCGAGGCGGTACACGTCAGAGTCCAGCTCGACGAGGACCCGGCCGGCGCCGGCGTCTACGTCCCAGCGCCGGAGCGTGAAGTCGCTCGCAACCGAAACCAGAAGGCCGCCATCGGCGGAGAGCGCAATGTCCTTGATCGGGGCGGTATGACCGGCGAATGCGCGTGTCTTGCGAAGCTGGTGTCTACAAGCAAAGCCGTCCGGAGTGAGCACCCACAGCGTCGAGGCGTCGGAGAAGTCGAACATCGAGACGCCCCCGGCGGAGGTGAAGGTCTGAAAGTCTGCCGACGCGACATTGTGCACTTCAACCCGCTCGCCATTTTTCACGGCCAGGTGCTTTCCGTCGGGTGAGAATTCGAAGGCGCTCCCGGTGACGACGCGGGGCACCGAGGCCGCGAGGTTGGTGATGGTGATCTTGTCGTCCGCGCCCAGAGCGGCGATCCACGCGCCGTCGGGCGAGACCTCGACCCGCCGAAAACCCTCGTCCTCGCCGAGTAGACGAATGGTCTCGGCCTGCGCGAGGTCGGCTCGGAACACGCCTGTGAAGCGGCCCGCAATGACGACCGAGTCCGCTTGCGACTCGAAGATCACGTGCGACGCCTCTGGCTTGAGACGCGTCATCATCCCGGTCTTCATATCGAAGAGGTGCGCAGCCGCGTCGCCCTCCGTCCATGCGACGCGGTCGCCGGTCGCGTCGAGGCGAATAGCACCGATCTTGCCAGCGTCTCGGTCCGCGCTCCACACCGTCTCTCCGGTGGCGATGTCTTCGACCGTGATCGTGTAGCGGTCGTTGCTCGACCTGGCGACTCGTCGCGCGTCTGCCGAGATCGCGAGTTTCCGCGAGAGCGCGCCAAAGCGGTGAGCCGCTCGAGGGTCGATCGCAGCGAGTGCACGGGGGTCCTTCAGGACGGCGCGTGTCCCGGGTATTTGGTACATGTCCGGCCAGTTGGGATCGCGGTCCTCTGCAACGAACCCGAGCGCGGCAGCCTCGAGGGGTTCGAGCCCCTCCGCCGTCAGCCGGGCTGCGACAAGTCCGTCCTGCGCATCTCGAAACAAGAGGAGGCTTCCCATCTGAGTGATGTCATGCGCTCCCTTGGGAAGAGCATGGCGAGCGTGCTCAGGTCCAAGTGCGAGCGCGCGTTCCGCCGTCGGAAGCAAGCGTTCGTCGCTGAGGTCGGGCGCCTTTCGGAGTTCGTCCAACGCCGCAGCAGGGTCTTCCGGAAGAGCTGCCTCGGCACGTAGCAGCGCGAGGTCGTTGTCCGCCGCACGCTCGCCCAGCGGCGTTGTGATCCAGATCGTCGCGGATGCAGCAGCCAGCACAGACAGGCCGGCGATCCAGGGCAATCGCCGCCGCAACGACGAACGGGAGGCGGAGACGAGCGCGTCCGCGAACGCACCGACGGTGGGAAACCGATCTTCCGGTGCGGCCGCCAGCCCTCGTCGGACGGCGCTCGACACTGTCTTGCTGGTCCGGCGAAGCGCCGTCGCGCTGGCTTCGTCTGGAAGCGCCCCGAGCAGAAGCTCGTGCAGCGTGACCGCGAGCGCGTACTGGTCGGACGCGGCCGAGGCCGGCGCCCCGCGGAACAACTCGGGCGCCATGTAACCCGGCGTACCAGCAGTCGTGGTGGCGAGTCCGTCGCGCGGGACGTCGGCGGCGGGCTCGAGCGCGCTCGGGTCGAAACGCGCCAGGCCGAAGTCGGCGACCCGCACCCGACCGTCTTCCCCAAGCAGAATGTTGGCGGGCTTGAGGTCGCGGTGGACCAGCCCTTCATCGTGAGCGGCCTGAACCCCACGTGCGACCTGACGGATCACTTCGACGATCGCCGCCTCGCCGCGCGTCTCCTCGTCGTACCAACCGCGCAGCGTCCAGCCTTTGACGTACTCGGTCGCGAGGAACACCTGGCCATCTTCGGTCTCACCGACCTCGTAGACCGGGAGTACGTTCGGGTGGGACAGCCGCGCGAGGGCCTTGGCTTCTCGGAGCAGCTCCTCGTGGTCGTCGGCCCGCGCGGAGAGGACCTTCAGCGCCACCAGACGGTCGAGCTGGTTGTCGAACGCCTTGAACACCACGCCGCGTGCACCTGCACCGACACGCTCCAGCAGCGAGTAGCGACCGATGCGAACCGGCCCCGCGTCATCCCCGAAGACGCGTCGATACACCGCGCTACGCAGGTGTGAGCGCTCGAGGCCGACAAACGAGAGCGTATCGAGGTGGATCACGGGAAGGGAAGTGGACGCGGGGGTGGCCATCGTATCCGGTGAGTGGACCGCCCACCCGCAGCTGATCACGAAGTGCCGGAATCACCCCTCAAACACCCAGGATTCGCATCGCAGCGTTTCCAGCGTAGGATCGAGAACGTGACGGGGGCATCACTTGGACTGATTGCGAACTTGTTGGCACCGCAACCGGTGACCGTACTCGAGCCCGGGGTGGTGCCGGAGCCCGACTACACCCCGACGTCCTCGAAGGCGCCCGCGGCCGGAGAGCTGCCCGAGCCAGCGCCGGAGCCAGAGCCCGTCGCCGAGCCGCAACCGGAGCCCGAACCGCTCTCGGAGGCCAAACCCCCCACGCCCAAGTTCAACCGCCACGGAGTCGGCGTGCGCTCGGGGATCGTGATCGTGCCGACTTGGATCCTCTCACGCTGGTTCGAGACGCAGACCAACGCGCTGTGCCGCGGGGAGTCGGTCGGCAACTTTGCCCGCGACAAGGGCCTGCTGAGGACCGACGGCTGCAACTTCTACGTCGGCGGCGAGTACGTCTATCGGCACTCCAAGATCTTCGACATCGTCGGAGCGGTCGGCTACCAGAGCGCCAAGCTCCCCGAGGGCTACTGGCTCGACAAGGGGCGCTACATCGGCACGCCCGAGTCGCTCGTCGCCGCGGACTACACCGACGTCGACCTGAGCATGCTCTACTTCGAGGCCGACTTCATCGCGCGCGCTCCCGTCGTGCAAACGGAGAACTTCGAACTGGGGATTGGCGGCGGTGGCGGAATCGGCTTGGGCATCTTGTTCGGCGATATCCACCGAACCGGCATCGGCTCTCTGCCGGACGGCTACGTGCCCGGCCAGGGCGCGACTCCGACCGACACCTGCCAGACCCCCGAGGACCTCGGCGACTTCAACCGCTGCACGCCGCGCTACGACGTCAGCATGGATCCGGATCGCACGCCGCCCGACCCGGGCGACCTCGACGACCCCAACGCCGAGGGGTACGCCAGCTGCGACGAGAACGGCTGCAGCGAGTCCGACCTCAACGCGTTCGGCTATCGGAACAAATCCGGCGGTGTGCCCCCGGTGATTCCAGTCGTGAACCTGATCCTCAGCGCGCGCATGATCATCAAGGACACGGTCGGCATCACGATCAACGGCGGCTTCAACACCGGGTTCTACTTCGGCGGGTCGCTGACGTACTTCTTTGGCAAAGAGTTCCAGAGCCGGTAGCTCGGCGGCGGCTGCCAGGCCGGCGATCCGTCCCTCGTGGAGCGTTCCGCGTGTTCCGGTCCGCTTCTTGTGTCACGATGGGACATGGCTTGGACGCGAGGATGCGCAGTCTTGTTTTCGTTGAGCGTGGTCGCCTGCGACCCGCTGGTTCCGATCGGTGAGACGTCCGGCGAGTCGGCGAGCTCGACGGGCTCGGTCGGTTCATCGGGCATCAGTGAGCCGGGGTCTCCGACGAGCCCTGTTCCGCCCAACCCGTCGACGACATCTCCCATCGGATGCGCTCCGGGGACATACGTGGAATGCACGTGTCCCGGCGGCGGCTACGGGGAGCAGATCTGCAGCCAACAGGGGGAGTACGGCGCGTGCGAGTGCTACGGGGACGACGTCACCTGGGGCACGTCAGGCTCGTCGGGCTGGTGGGGATCCTCCGGCTCATCGGGCTGGTGGGGAAGCTCGAGCTCGTCCGGCGGCTGGGAGCCGGGTATCCCGGAATTGCCGCCGGGCCAAGACTGTTTGGGACTCGACCTGCCCTGCGTAGGCGAGTTCTACGTCACGTCACCGGGACAACTCGAAGCCCTCGGCGTCTGCAGCCGGATCGACGGCCAGCTATACATCGAAGGTGAGGACACGACCTTGGAGCCCATGGGCTGCCTGCAAGAGGTTGACGGCGTTCTGGGAATCGGTCAGACCGGTCTCAGCGACCTGTCTGGATTCGTCATGCTCGACTTCGTCGGCGAGCTTGGAGTGGTTCAAAACGCCCAGCTCACGACCCTCGGGATGCCAAGCCTCGAGACCGTTGGAGCAATGTTCATCTACGAGAACGACTCCCTCACCTCGTTGGGCTTTCCGGTCCTGACCGAGATCGTCGAACAACTGGATGTCGGCTACAACCCGATGCTCCCCAACTGTGAGATCCAGAGCCTCTACAAACAGGCGAGTCCGAGCGCAGTGTTTTGCAGCGACAACCTTCCGGACACGTGCGCGGGTCTTTGCGAATAGCGGCGGAACGCTCAGCGCTCTGGCGGCAGATCGGGATCCTGCCATCGAGCTTCGAGCACGCGCAGGTCGGAGTTTGGCGGTTGCTCCTGGTGTCGACGGCTCGTGGTGGAAACGTCGAGCCTGGCGTCGACCGACGGCGACACAACGACCTCGCCGATGAACGCACCCGTCCATTCGATCGTGGCGGTGGCCTCGAGCACGCAGGGCTTGGGCAGCGGTGGGCAGACGCTGTCGGGTCCGATGACGGGCCAGTGAACGCCGGCTCCAAGCGGTTGCTTGAAGTCCCACAGGTGCACGCTGCTCGAGTGATCGGGCACGCCCACGTCGCTGCGGAACGTGAGGGTGAGCTGGTCCGAGCTCGAGCCATCCTCGCCTCGGTGCTGCCACTCGCGGACCGATAGACTTGCGCGGACGAGGCCCCCCATCGTGTGCTGTGCAGCTCGGGCTTCGGCGGGGACCTCGATCCGGAGTCGGAGTTCTTTGCTCGGGGTCTCGGGGGTGAGCACCAACTGACTCTGCTTCGGGGCGACAGGTACGGAGGTCGACCACCCCGGCTGCGGGCGCTTGGTTGCGATGGTTGCAACGCTGGCGATCGCGAGCATCAGGACGTGGGCGCGACGTTCGTTTTGGGTCATGGCCGGGGAGCTCGCTTTCGATGGGCCCAGGCGTCTCGGAGCGAGAACCCGAGCATGGGCAGCGCCCACAGATCGGTGGGGTCGGCGGTATGCGAGACGGAACGCAGCGGTGGGGTCGCCTCGCCGGCGATGACCGCCCAGCCGGTCCAGCCCAGCCATTGCAGTCCACCGAGGGCCCACGCCCACATCTCACCGACGGTGGGGTCGAGCTGGATCGCAGAGAAGACAAGCCCGGTTGCGATCACGCAGGGGAGCAGCCGGGCGCGATGGGGCATGACGGACGCCCACAACGCGTGCAGCAAATACGGAAAGAACAGCAGACCCGCGAAGTCCGAGAGCTTCCCCGTCACGGTTCCCGGAACGCTCGCCTTGAGGACGTGATCGTTGAGGAGCAGAACGAACACGCTCGCGACGACCCATGGACGAAGGAGCGGGTACGGACTCGAGTTGCGGTCGCGTCCCACGAGAGCCCGAACGTTCCCACGGGAGCGTTGCTTGCAGGCTGGATCTGCTAGCATGCGACGGCATGTCCAAGCGCGTCCGGCCTGCCCGGTGGTCGACGAAGCCGGCACGGAGAAAGCGATGGCGGATGGGGAGCTATCGCGCGCCCGCACCCGATCCGTCGAATCCACCGCCGGGTGAGCTCGATTTCGAACCCGGCGGCGACTATGCGGCGCTCGGCCCGAATGTGCTCGTCCGGTTGTGGAGGGCCCTGGTGGGTCGCCGAAGCTGAGATCTGCCTTACGAACTGTGCTCGGGGTCGTTTTCCCCCAGCGATTTGGGGGACGGAATCCCCGGTATGGGAACCTTACTGCTGTGAGGGGAACAGCGGCGAATACCGGGCTGGTGGCATTGCTACTGAGCGCTGGCTGCTACAGCGGGTTTTCAGCGTCCGGTGCGGACGGAGAGGACTCGGTCGGGGCGACCGACAGCGGCGCGGAGGGAGGTGAGTCCGGCACGGGTGACGGAACCGGGGAGGACCCGCCGATTCCGGAGGGGGACGCCGCCGAGGTCGGGGTCTCGGGGCTGCGCAGGCTCTCGATCACCGAGTACGAGCGCACCGTCGCCGACCTCACAGGTCTGATGCCCGAGGCGGTCGGCGAGCTGCTGCCGATCGACAACCTCACACCCTTCGACAACGACTACACCACCCAGACACCGTCCGAGCCGCTGGTGAAGGGCCTGGAGCTGCTGTCCGGGGACATCGCCGAGGCGGTCGTCGCCGACGCCCAGCTTCGAGACGCTCTCCTTCCATGCGAGCCCACCGGAGTCGACGACGCGGCCTGCTTCGAGGAGTTCCTGTCCTCGTTCGGGCGCCGAGCGCTGCGTCGTCCGCTGACCGGCGAAGAGCTGACCCGCTACGGCATCCTGCTGGAGCACGGTGTCGAGGCCGGAGAGTTTGATGCTGCCGTTGCGGCCGCACTGCGCATGTTCTTGCAGCATCCCGAGCTGGTGTATCGGGTCGAGATCGGTGAGGAGGTCGAGGGCCAGCCGGGTGTGTTCCGACTGGGGGCCTATGAGGTCGCCACGCGCCTGTCGTTCTTCTTGGCCGGGACCACGCCGGCACCGTGGCTGCTCGACGCAGCCGAGGCTGGCGATCTCGATAGCCGTGAAGGCATCGCCGCTGCCGCCTCGCAACTCCTCGAAGGCGACGAAGGCCGCACGGCGATCGGCCGCTTTCACGGTCTGTGGCTCGGTTATCACCAGCTGGCCGAAGAAGGTCTGTCGGGCGCCATGCTGGGCGAGACCCAGGCCCTCATCGAGCGCAACATCTTCGACGAACGGCAGCCCTGGTCGGAGCTGCTGACCGCAACCGAGACGTACGTGACCGCCGAGCTCGCTGAGCACTACGGCATCCCGGAGCCCGACGGTGGCGAAGGTTGGGTCTCGTACGAAGAGAGTGGTCGTGGCGGCTTGCTGTCACACGGTTCGTTCCTGTCCGTAGGGGTCAAGTTCGGCGACACCAGCCCAACCCAGCGTGGCCTCCTCGTTCGCACCCGGTTGTTCTGCCAGGAGATCCCACTGCCGGCCGACGACCTGATGGTCGACGTCGACGAGCCGCCCGGAGCGGACCCCGACGCTTGCAAGACCGAGCGCTACTACATGATGAACGAGCCGGCCTGCTCCTCGTGTCACCAGTTGATGGACCCGATCGGCTTCGGGCTCGAGCAGTACGACGCCTCGGGGGCATTGCGAACCGAAGAGCCCGACAAGCCCGAGTGCGAGATCACCGGGGATGGCGACTTCGTCGGCGTGGGTGCGTTCAACGGCCCCAAGGAGTTGGGCGACATGGCCGTGGAGAGTGGGCTTGTCGAAGCGTGCGCATCGCGGATGCTCTACCGCTACGCGACGGGCCACTTCGAGCTCGACGAACACGATGAGGCGTTGATCGAGCGGGTGCTCGAGGATCAAGACGGCACGTTCGAGCTGTTCGGCTTCGTGGAGGCCTACGTGAGCTCCGAAGCCTTCCGCCACCGCCGCGAACTTCAAGGAGAGGGAGAATGATGCGACACGGTCTGACTCGGCGACGATTCCTGCGCGGCGTAGGTGGAACCACGCTCGCGCTCCCGTTTCTCGAAGCGATGGTCGGCAAGGCGCACGGTGGCAAGGCGCCACAACGCTACGTCTTCATGTTCGCTGGCTTCTCCGTGGGCTCCAACCCTGGCAACCACCTCGCGCCCAGCGAGTTCGGAGCCCTGGATCCCAAGAACCTTCCGATCGGCATGCAGCCGCTGGGAACCCATGGTGTCACCGACGTGATCAGCATGGTCTCCGGGCTCAGCATGCCCTCGGCCGCCGACGTTCCTCCTGGGGGTCGTCCCACCGCGTTCCACAGCACGGCGCACCGCGTCCTCGCGACGGGAACCCGGCAGAACGGCTCGCAGATGATGTCGGACTCCTCCGACCAGCTCGCAGCGCGTTACCTCGCCGGTGACACCCTGCAGGACTCCCTCATCTACGGAGCGCAGCCGGCCTACTACTATGGCGAAGGCGACGGCGGCTCCAACGGCGTCATCTCGGCTCGCCGCAACGAGGCCGGCGACATGGAGCAGTTGCCTCCGATCACCAGCCCCCGGGTTGCGTACGAGTCGTTGTTCGAGGGCTTCATTCCGCCCGACCCCGAGCTGGCCGCCGCTGCACGTCGCGAGCTGGCGATGCGCAAGAGCGTGGTCGATCTCGTCTCCGAAGATGCGGAGAGCTTGATCAGCCGCCTCGGCAAAGAAGACTCTCTTCGGATGCAGCGACACTTCGACGAGATTCGCTCGCTCGAAGGCCGTCTCGAGGAACTCGAGCTTCCCGACTCGCCCGCGTGTGTCTTGCCCGAGCACCCCGGCGACGATCCTCCGATCGGCAGCGTCATCGCCGACTACAGCCACGGGTCCGACTTCGAGAACGACCAGGCCTACTCCAACGAAGCGCTTCGCGCCCAAGTCATGGTGGACCTGATCCACATGGCGCTGGCCTGCGACATCTCGCGCGTCGCCTCCTTCATGATCACCCAAGCGGAGTGCTTCATGAACGTGTTCCCGCCGCTTGGCATCCCCAGCGACGTCCACGAGATCACCCACGGTCGGGTGGGTGGCGGCGACGAGCAGATGCAAGCGCTCGGACGTGTCGCCGGCTGGCACCTGGACTTCTACGGCCAGCTCACCTCGCGTCTGCGAGACACGCTCGACATCGAGGGCAACTCGCTGCTCGAGAGCACCGCGCTCGCCTTCGCGTTTGAGGGCGGCTGGGGCTACGACACCGCGACGGGCTCCGAGAGCAGCCCCCACAGCACCGAGAACATGTGCATGCTGCTCGGCGGTCAAGCCGGTGGTCTGCACGCCGACGGCATCGGCCGCCACATCGACGGCGCGGGCCGACATCCCACCGCGATCCTCAACACGGCGCTGCAAGCCGTGGGCGTGCCCGAGACGCTGGGTGAAGTGCCTGGGGGGATCGACGAGCTGCTGGGGTAGGCGCGCGCTGACCGTCCAAGCGGTGCCCTCGCCGCGGCCGATGATCGAATAGATTCCCGCTGTGGGCGAAGTCGTGTTCGCGCACAGTTCAGTGGAGCGGGCGCTCGACGACCCCCGCGGTGGGGCGGCGTCAGTGCTGCGGTCGGTCGGGGCGGTCGCCTCGATGCCGTGCGAGTCGCCCGCGGGCAACCAGCACGAAGGAGAACCACAACCGGCGCATGCTCAAAGCGTAGCGCTAGTCCGCCCGCTCGATGGGGGGCCGCGGGTCAGCCGGGCTACGTTCAACCTCAAACAAGACAGTGTCGGAAAAGACGCGATCCGTTTGTCGATGCCTGCGGCGAGGCGCATAAGTGCAACGTCGGCGCGAATCCGCCGGGCGAGGCGATCGGCTACTGCGAAGTCGACGGCCCCGGGGTCCAGGGCGACGACTGCGGGTTCAACGAGGATTGCGGCGCAGGCATGTCGTGCATCGCTCCGCTTGCTGGCGGTGTGACCTGTGAGGTTGTGTGCCGGATCGGCATCGACGGAGACTGCGACGAGGGCGCCCTGTGCCTGCCCCTGTTTGACACCCCGGGCTACGGGTTCTGCAACCCGGCTTGAGCAGCAATTCACGATCAATGCGAACGGCTTGTCGGACCGCGGCGGCCTCTGCCGCCGAGACGCTCGCACCCGAGGCCGAATGCAAGCCTGGCGCACCGCGTGCCGCCGAAAAGGCCGCTGACTTATCGACTACACTTTCGGAGAAATGGTGACGGCATCAGACACAGACTGGCCGGTCTCGCGCCGCATCTCGGGCATGAGCTGCTCGGCCTGCCTCTTCGCCCTGATCCTCGCACTCGGTGCCTGCAACGACCCCACCGACATCGGCGAGCAGGAGACCGATAGCGACAGTGGAACCGGCGAGCCCGACAGCACCTCGGGCGGCGTCGGGCCCTCCACGTCCGGGGCGGCGAGCGGATCTTCGGTGACCACCACCGCGAGTGCCGGGTCCGCGGGAAGCGACACAAGCGGTGAAGAGACCGGGCAGATCGAACCACCCGATGGTTCCAACGTCATCTTCCTGAACTTCTACGGCGTCATTCTCTTCGGTGGAACCGACAACGCCCCGGCCGACACTAGTTCCGCCGTCAGCGGCGACCTCAGCCCGTATCAGAGCCCGCTGAAGATCACGGAGATCGTCGCTTCGGTCGAAGCGGCGTGGTCGGGAATCAATGTCGTGTTCGTCACAGAGCGGCCCGCCGACGGCGACTTTACGATGGTCGTCATCACGCCCACTCTCTCCAACGGCTACCCCGAGGGCGTTCAGGGGGTCTCAGGGCTGGACTGCGAGAACACAAACCCCAACTCCACCGGGGTGGTGTTCACCCACAGCAGCCCCGACGCTGCGACCATCGCGTTCAACATCTCGCGCATGCTCGGCCAGACCTACGGGCTGGAACCGGTCAACGCCGACAGCGGCTTCATGAACAGCGACTTCATGCTCGCGACGGAGTTCACCGATGCGTGCAACAGCACCTTCTTTCAGCCCCAAGAATGCCCGCATATTGGGTGTGCGGGAGGCGAGCAGAACAGCTATGCCGAGCTCGTGTCGCGGCTCGCGGCTCGCGAGTAGGGGCTCTATTTCGTGAAACCGGGCGTCACAACAGTTCGGCCGGCCCGAACTCGATCAGCGTATCGGCCATCGAAGCATCCTCCGCATCGATCCAAGAGATCACACCTACGCAGAAAAACAGGACGCGAGCCCAAGCCTAGAAGGCGACCTTCGCTGTGCCGCCTGCATACTGCGAGGAAATGACCGGAGCCACGTTCACCTGCCGCGCTGAACGTCGTGAGGAGAGCGTCTGTCGGTCGAGGGTCGGCGAGTCGACGCGAGTTCGCTCGACGAACGTCAGCAAGACACCGGTGATCAGCAGCGCGCCGCCGGCGGCCCCCGTCACGATCGCGGTTGTGCGCAGCCGGTCGCGTTGCTGCACCAGGTCCTCGTAGCGGTCGTATTCCTCGGTGCTCAGCACCGACTCCCCACGCTTCTCGTTGAGCTCCTGCGCGCGGCCCTGTCGCGAGATGGCCAACCCCACGGTCAGCGCCCCGACGGCGACGCCACAGCCGCCAACACCGAGCAGTGACAGGGCAAGGACCCGCTGCGTGGAGGTGCGCGTGGTGGCATCCAGCTCGATGGTCTCCTCCGGGTGCAGCACCACCGACTGGGCGTATGGAAGGCGGCCCCGCTTGGTCACTGCGACGAAGTGGGGGCCAGCGGAAACCTCGACACTCTCGAGTGGAAGCTGGGGGTACGACTGCCCATCGATCTCGATGCGAGCGTTGGTGGGACCGCGGATGGAGAGCCGACCCGGAAGCATGTCCAACTCAAACGATAGAGCGAGACGTTGTCCCTCCTCAACTTCGAGACTCCGCTCCTGGGCGATGTGTCCGGGTGCTCCAACAAGAATGCTGTGATGCCCGGGGTCGATGTCGATGGCGCCGACCTGGGTCTGTGGCCTGCGATCCACGCGCATCCAAGCCGCCTCCACAGCCGACGAAACGATGAGCCGAGTGGGCGGGACTTCAGACGCCCTGAGTGCTGAGAGACGACTCAGGTTTGCAGAGGCTGCAGTCGCAAAGTATCCCCCGGCGCCGGCGAGTACGAGGTAGGCGTCGTACCGCATGACCGCCAGTTGGTAGTGGGCCTGGTCGGCGTCGGCCTCGTACACCTCTGCGTGCGCCTGCCCCATCGAGTAGATCGTCCCATCGGAGGGCCCGACTCGATACGACAACTCGAACAGCTCGATCGCATCGCGGTAGCGGCCTTCGCCGTACGCAGTCCGCCCTTCCTCGAACAAGCGGTCGGCTTCCACTTCGTTCCACTGCTCTTCAGGGAGCGTCTCCGGCTCTGACCGATACCGATGCCCGCGCGCGTCTTTGATGAACGCGGTCCGTGCTTCCACGGTTTCGGTTTCGGTCTCGGTCTCCGTCGGCAGCGGCGCCGGACTCGATTCCGGCGCGAACAAACTGAGTGTCAGCAGCAACGCGACGGCGTTCATCGTCCGACCGCCTCCAAGTCGGTTTCTTGTTTTGCGGGTTGCGGGTCCCGGTCCACCAACGGGGCGCCATCAGACATCTTTGCCTTGGGAGATACGCGGCTCCGCCGTCTCTTGCTCCGTGGGGGCGTCGCTTCGACCTCAGGAGTTGAGCTCGTACCCGCCGGTGGGGGCATGACCGCCGAGAGGCTGGCCTGCGCCTTTGCGGCCGCTTCGCCGAGGTCGTCGAGCTGCTTGAGCTTCTCCACAACCTGGGCCGCGACGACCGCCGTATCGCCGTACTCTCGCCGGAACTGGTCAACATATTGCGTACCCAACCGCCGGCCCATGTCGAGGAACCGCGGGTTCTTGCTCCCATCGGCATTCGGTTTGTGTTCGTACGCGTCTTGGAACGCCTGCAAAGCGTTCAATACAACGAGCTGACGGCTTGCTCGATTCGCAGCCGCCTCGGGTACGCGATCGAGCATGAGACCCCAATCGTTGGCAGCGCCGGCAAAATCCCCGACCGCGTACTTCTCCTGACCACCGACGTACAGACGATCGATCAGCAACAGTTCATCGTCCGCCGTAGTCGCAACGGGTTGTCGCGGGGGAGGCTCTCGATTGGTGAAGGCAATCGCCCCAACGGAAATCGCCGCCACGACCACGAATCCCACAAAAAACGAGGCGCGGCCCAGTCCCCTCCCATGCGACGGGACCGCTTGTGCCGCCTTGCTGCCGTCGTCGACACGTTCACCTGCCGCGGGAGACAGGACGTCCAGCAACGCCGTCATGCTGGGGTACCGCTCGTCGGCGTCGACCTGGAGGCCGCGCCGGATTGCGTCGGCCAAGGGCTCCGGCACGGAGTGGTCGGTCGGGGGATCTTGGAGTTCACCGCCGACGACCGCCTTACCGATGGCTCGCACCGTGCTGCCAAGAAATGCGTGCTGACGGTAGACGGCTTCGTACAGGGCGAGGCAAAACGCGAACTGGTCGGTTCGTGCGTCGCAGTCTTCGGCCAAGAACTGCTCGGGAGCCATGTACCGAGGTGTCCCCATGACAGCCCCGGTCACGGTGAGGCGTTCCAGGTCCTCGCTCGAGCCCGAGTCGCCGTCTCGACTCGCCTGTGCGCCGTCGGTAATCGCGGACCCGTCGTCGCCCTGGAGCTCGCCGATGGTCTTGGCCAGCCCAAAGTCCAGGACACGAACTCGGCCGTCGTCACCGACCATCACGTTGTCGGGTTTGAGATCCCGATGCACGATGCCCACCTCGTGAGCCGCGATCAGGCCTCGCGCTGTCTGGGCGAATACATCGCAGATCTGACGCAGTGGCCGGGCCTGCGTAAGCCAGGTGCGCAGCGTCGACCCGGCTACGAACTCCATCGCCACGCAGACGCGCCCCGACACCACGGAGACCTCGTGCACCGTGACGACGTTGGGGTGACTGAGCTTGGCCATCGCTCGCGCCTCCCGCTGGAGCCGGCGTTCGAGCCCCGACCCCGAGCTCGCCCGCAGGACCTTCAGCGCAATCTTGCGGTCGAGGTCCTCGTCGACCGCGCTGAACACCACGCCCATGCCACCTTCGCCGAGTGTGTCGACTACACGATAGCGCCCGATTCGAGTGGTGGGCTTGTGCCCGAACAGTTTGGCGCGGGCCTGATCCCGTTGCACAACGTCCTCGAACGCGAGGTCACTGCTCCTTGAACCCTCGCCTCGTGGCTCCGAATTTCCCGAGTGGCTGTCACGGAGGGTATCGGAGCTCCCTGCGCTCACATGCTGGTCGGCTTGCTCCACCACGCCTACGCAGAGAATCGCCCTCACGCTCCAAAAGAGCAAACAGGCCGGCCGGGTGACCGGGTGTCGCCGCACCGGCCTGCCGCGCCCGGTAAGAGAAGCGCGCTGGGTCGATCCTTGTGGAGCTCAAGGCCGGGTCGCAACCGCGATGTAGACCCGGACGCTCATCGAGTCACCGATTGCGAAGTCGAGCAAGCCGTCGCCGTCAAACTGACCGGCCGCGACCGCGTCCCCACCGTCCGGAGAAAGCGTCTCGATCTCCGTGAGCGTGACCTCGTCGAGGTCGTACAGGCCGGGCGTGCGCTCCGCGTCCAGGTTGATAAGCCCGCGAAACGTGCCATCCGTGCCGCTCCAGATCACGCGGTCGCGCTGCGTCGGATCGACGATGACGTCGTGGACAGCAGTGGTTGGGGACGCGATGAGCAGCCTTGGAACGATGGCCCCGGCACCGTCGGTACCGAGCACTAGCCATGGCGAGGTGCCATCGTCGGGGACGAGCACGACCTCGTCGATGCCATCGTGCTCGAGGTCGACCTCGAGCGTCCGCGCGCCGGGGCGGTCATGTCCGAGAGGATCAACCTCCGGTTCCGGGATCCCGCCGGCAAGGGGGATCCTCTGTGGTCCCGTCGCGAACAAGGCCGGTCGTGTCGCGATCAGAGCATCAACGTGCATCACCAGGCCAAACGACCACAGGCGATCGTCGTCGAGCACGGCAGCGTAGATATCACTCCCGCCCGCCGGAGACTCGAGGTCGGTTGGGACTGCGATGACGAGCGCATCGCGGCTGCTGTCGAGACCAACGCGAGTTGCCACCGCATAGTAGTCACGCAGCAGTAGCTCGAGGCGGGCATCGGAAAACGCGGCGCCGAAGACATCGACCAGCTGGTCTTCGCCAAGTCGTATGTGAGCAAGACGCGACGGGTTGAGGAGCGCGGCCGATCCGGGCGCAACACCGTCACCGAATCCGACGAGTCCGGCCAACTCCGGGTGCTCGGGCTGGCCGTCGAACTCACCCAGCGCGAGCGCGCGTGGGTTGAAGGTTGGCACACTCTCAGTGGCGGGCTGGGTGAGGACCTGCCATGCGTTGAACGGACGCGGTGGAATACCGGGACCGAACAGCGCGCCCGCGGGGATACCGGCCTCGGTTCGGACCACCGCGATGAACTCACCGGTTTGTGTCGCGAACGGGCCGCCTTGTTTGACCAGCTGATCGACCACGGGAAACTCGCCGAACACGACCGGGTCGGCGACGATGCTGCCTGGCTGACCACGCGCGAACATGAGCGAGCCCCCGCCCTCAGGACTGCGTCGCGTGTAGACGATGTCGGGGACGAGGTCGTCGGTCACATCCTGGACGAGAAAGGGTCCATCTGGGGCGACCTCAATACTCTGGACTCCTCGATTGCCATCGACGGCGTAGCGCGCCACGAAGAGGCCCCCCGGGGCCGAAAGCGCCCCGGTGCGGTTGAGGGCCACGACGTCGGGTCTGCCATTGAGATCGAGGTCGGCCAGTTGGACGTCTTCGAAGTCACCCGAGGCAAACCTCGAACTATCACCGGAGAACGGGTTCTCCCCCGCGCACCCGGCTCCCTCGAACAGGACGCTGCGGAACGCCAAATCGGTGCAGCCATCTCCGTTGACGTCGCCGGCAGCAAGCAGCACATCGGCGTTGAAAATCGGCTTCAACTCATCGAGCGCGACAGCCAGGGCCGAGAACCTGGAGTCACCGCCTCCATTCACAGGCGATTCGGGCGAGGAGTGAAGTGCTCCGCCGAGGGTCGTGTACGCCGCGTACATTCGGGAGTCGTCGCCGAGCACCAGCAGATCCCGCCGCCCGTCCCCGTTGACGTCGACCGACGTCGGTCGGCCGACCACGCGCACCCCAACCGGCAACAAGACTTCCTCCTGCGAGGCCTCGGCGAACGGGCCGCGGAAGTCATAGAGCAGCACACGTCCTGGCGAAGACGCGGCCAGGGCCAAGGTGCTCAGGCCCTCGAGGCCGAGTGCCCCCACACTCAGCGCGGCGACGCCCTCCTCACTGGTCAAGTCCTCCGGCAGGAGAAAGCCGTCCTTCAGGCGGAGGTTCGCATCGAGGGCGCCGACTTGGCGGCCCAGTCGCGCCACATTGACGTCGTTGATCGGGTACAAGCGCGGCAACGGATCCCACAGGGCCATCGTCGCCTGGGAGATCAGCTGGCCCGGCATCTCGGGTCCAACTCTGACCTCAAACCGCGTTGTCCCATCAGGCTTATCGCGTGGGAACTCGGTCGAGGTCAGAAGATCGTCCAAGCCGTCACCATCGAGGTCGCCGACCCACTGCTTCGCGAGGCAGTCGACCCCATCAACATCCGGCGCATCCAAGCTGGTCAGGCTATGCAGTGAGCACTCCCTAGACGTGCCGACGGTCACGTCATTGCGTCCCGCGACCCGGAACAGCTCGTGCGGCCGGTCGGGGGCGAACTGCAGCGCGGTCAGTCTGACGGCTCCGGCCGCAATGCCTTCGTCGGCGAAGCTCGAGCGTAGAGCCCACTCTCCCGATGGAACCCGGCAGACCTCATCTTCTCCGCACGCGTATCCGTCAGGGCATTCAGCCCCGTCACCACACACGAGGCGGCACGTCTCGCCGCAAGCCGCATTGGGCCCGAATTGCCCAGCATCCTCGTCGCACTCCTCACCGGCCTCGGGCTCGTGAATGCCGTTCCCGCAACGGTTCAGATCGCCGGTGGGCAGGTCCGCGCAGCTCCCGGACGCCAGGACGGCGACGAGCGCCAGCGCGATGCAGATTGCCCTCACCAGCACATACTACCTTCCCGGAACCGCGACCCCGCGCCCCCCGTCGACGAGTCCGACGGCGCCGCACCGTCGTCCCCACACCCAATTCCGAACGTCACCGCCCCGGCAACGATCGATGAGAGACGCAAGTGCGGCGCCTGGACTCGCCCGTTCGCACGATGTTTGTTGTCGTCATAGCGAGTCAGCCCAGTGGCGACCCGAGAAGATCACGTCCGGTGTACGGCGGGTTACGCGCTGTCCTCCTGCGAGGTGGTCGTGGATGGGTCAGCAATCGGCACTACCAAAGACGCTGGTGGAGGATGCAGCCCGTGCGGCCGCACATGCGCCGCCTCGCCCGCTGGGTGCGAAACATGTTCCGCTCGTCTGCTACGGCACGCCCCCGCGCGGAAGCGGGGTGAGTTCGTCGAGCGGAATGCACAGCGTGAGGTGCAGGTCCGACTCTTTGCAGTCCATGTCGTCGAGTGGACCCTGTGCGAAGCAGGCGCGCCCCTCGTCGTCCTTGCGGTTGCGTCGACGTAGACGGGCTCCATGTTTGCCGACGACGCCGGCGGGCGTTCCATCAGCGAACTCGACCGGAGCGTCGGGCCACGCGAGGAAGTCCTTGCCAACACTGTAGCCGCCGCATGCCGAGCCTCCGAAAAAGCGCGGGGGCGGGCCTGGCTGGATGTCGATCGCGGGTACCGAGGTGGTGACGGCAGCGCATCGGGTGTGGAGGGCGACGGTTGCTTCTCGACGGTCAGACTCCAGCACGTGAACGGCGACGCTGTCGTCCAGCTCGGCCCGCACATCCGGCGCCACCTCGAAGGTGCACGGTGGGCGTCTCACAGTGCAAGCACAAGGCCAGGCTCCTTCTCGCCGTGCTCGATGGCGTCGTTGGTTCGGGTACGAAGACGGATCGCAGGAGGTGCGTACGGGGTCGTTGAGGTGAAGCGAGGGTTGACGGAGTCACCGTGTTTCGCGATCGTAGGACGCGACGTGCACGCTCGTTCTCTCTTTGTGCTCTGCGCTGTGCTCGTCGTCAGCTGCGCGACGGCGAATCCCGTACGCACCTATCCGCCTCGAGCGACGGACTGCGAGATCGAGCTCATCGAGGTGTCGGGCCACGCCGCGCCTGGATGGACGACCATCGGGAGTCTGAGCGGTCCTATCGCGTCCGAGGACACCGACCCATTGAGCCCGGATGCGGTCGACAGCGTGCGGGCGAAGGTCTGCCAGATGGGAGGCGAAGCGATCTCATTCGTCAGCCGACGCGACGGTCGAACCGACGCCTCCTCGCCGGGCGCGACGTTGACCATCGGACCCGGCGTCACGTACAACGTTTGGCGGCGCAGGTCCGAGAGCTGACGTTGATGCCGGGCGGCCCGTCCGCAACCTCCGCGCCACGCCACCCGCGACGCTCGGCTGCAACCGAATCGATTTCAAGGTTTGCGACCGTTGCTTTGGGCTGGGCGCAGCACGAACCCAGGCGTCGTGCCGCAGCAACACGTAGCCATCGGCGGCCACAGTCGCGTCCGCTTGGGCTGGCCGCTCGCTTGCATCGACGTTGGGGGTGGCAGGAGCCGGAGACTGCGGCGGGGCCGCGTCCAGTCGCAAGCCCGCAAGGGGGGCCGAGTGGCCGGTGTCGCGATCCGCAGTGTCGCATTCAAGACCCGGTCTTACCCGGCGCACCGGACCGGGCGTTCATCGGCCGTCGCCCTCGAAGCCAGCAACGAACCGGTCGATCGCCTCCACGTGGTCGTCGAACAACGCAACATCTTGGGTGATCACCAGCGACACGGCGCGGTCGTCGACCGTCGCCGTGACCAAGCGGCCTCGTAGACCTCCCATGTCGAACTCGGTTTCGAGTGCCGCCAGGGATCCGATGCTGGTCGAACGGGGCTTGGGTGTGCGAATGGAGGCAGCCAGTTGCTCGGCGAAGGTCGACACGACAGACCCGTGAAACGCCGCGTTTGTCGTGAGGCCTTTGACCGGATTCGCAGAGTACTTGAACACAAGCCCGGTCTCCACGTGGGCACAGCGGGCAAGCAGCCAACGTTGATTGGTGCGCTGGCGGGCTGCGGCGCCGATGTGGATCTCCCACGGCCCCTCGTTCGGCAGCGTGAACGACAGCCCGTTGGCGCTGTCGCTCAAACGCAGCCCGTCGAGTGTCAGGCTGCCCTCGGACGTCTTGCGCTCGCGCCCACGCGCCACCAATTCCTCCCGGAGTTCTTTGCGCTCTCGCGCGCTCAAGCGCTGCAGCGAGAAGTCCGCACGAGCCACGGCTGCACGCGCGTCATTGCTTGCGAGCGGATAGACGAACTCGAGGCGCGTACACCGGTCGCCATCGCACCACCGCGCGATCTGGTGTTCACGTCCGTCAGCCTCCAGATACAACAAGCTTGTGTGCTTCCGGCCATTGACCTGCACCGTCGACTCTCCTCGCGTGACGATCCCGGCGGCCGCGAGTTCGTCCCGCAGCTCCGGCGCAGGCGTGACCACGCGGCGGCGGGAGAGGACCGCTTCAACGGGCGCACCGTTGGCGATCCAGCCGACCGTCCCCGGCAGAGCCTTCGCAAATGAGGGCAACCGCTCGCCCGCGAGCAGCGACCATCCTTTGGGTGCTTCGATCGCGTAGTCCCCGGTCAAGTCTTCGAAGCGCCCCTCGACCAGCCGCCACGACGGCCCGAATCGCGCCGGTGTCGAAGGCTTGCGCTCCGGTGCCGTCGTCTCTTCGGTCTTCGCCGAGGCCGCCGATGGTCGGTCGGCCTCCGTCGTCTTCGTCTCGTGCGGTCGGGTCACCGCGTCGGGGGAGCATCCGGCCACAAGGAAAGCCGAGATGATCCAGTCTTGGCGCACGGCTATTCGTCGCATCTCTGGCTTCCACCCTCAACCCCGACGACGCATCGTGCGGTTCGGGTCGGCGCGGGGCGTTCTCTCAGAGCCCCATGCAGGCGTAGAGCGCGTCGTACTGCTCCTCGCATCCGGCGATCTCGGGGCGGGTCTCGTCGCTGCAGATGAAGGCTGGGTCGGTCCCCGCACACGCGCGAGTCGCCGAGAACTCGGCCGCACATTCGCCGGCAATCCCTTGCTCGCATCCCGCGACGCAGGTCTCGGTGTTGGGAGGGCCTCCCGCGCATCCGGCCGGCAACACCAGGTCGCACAGGGGTCCGCAATCGAGGCAGGCCGCCGGGAAGACCTCGGTGCGACTCCAGACTCCCTCGTCGCACGTGAGGACATTGCAGAACTCGCACTGGTCGGTGCAGTCGGTCGAGCAGACTTCCCCCTCGAGGGCGCAGGCGGTGTCCTCGACCGGAAACGGATCGCACCCTTGGGAGCCGCCGGTCGAGCTGGTCTCGGCAGTCGTCGGGTCGTCGGTGGTCTCGGCGGCTGAGGTCCCCTGGGTCGACGTTGGGTCGTCCGTGGTGTTGCCCGTCGAGGAGGCCGGCGTGGACGTCGGGCCACCAGCGTCGGTCGAGGAGCCCCCCATCGATGTCGAGGCCTCGGAATCACCGTCGCCGCTGTCAACGGCCGGGCCGCAGGCCACTGCCGCCAGGGAGCACAGCAGCGGGACATGGCCGAAGAGTTTCAAGGAGCCAACCGCCATCCTCGTCGAAGTCACCGGCCCTCCTATACGGTCGTCGGTTGTTTGGGTTGGTTGTTGGCTCGAGAATCGCCACCTCGTCGGCGTTTCAGTCGGCAAGCGCGAGACAGTTTGCGCCGCACCGCAGGACCGCGGTTGCGACGCAGAGGTCGTCCCATGCTGTTTCGTCGCAGTAGGGGTCGAAGCCGACGACGCATTCCCGGAGGCCTGCGTCACCGCATGCTGTGGATGCCGGCGAGGCCCCGGCGCCCGCGCAGCAGTTGGCGCCTTCGGCTGGGAGCTCGCAAAGGCCTGCGGCGGGGCGGACCACGATGGGGGCCCCCGGTACGCCGCTGGCTCGCACCCGCACCGCCAACCCCGTGGCGTCGGCCGGGATCGTCGCAAAGCTTCCCCAGGCCGGCGCACAGTTCAGCGGCGCGTCCTCAGCGTTCTGGCCCACCACCGAGACTGCTCCTGACACCCCCAGGAGGCCGATGACGTGCTGTCCGGGCGGGCTCTGAAGGTTGGTCTCCGCGAACTCGGGCAGGCTGCAGAAGCTCTCGCCGTCGTTTGCAAACCCGCTCAACTCGCACTGATCGGCGCCGGCCCTCGAAATTGAGAGCGGATCGTCGCCACATGGTGGGAGCGGCCCGGGGTTGAAGACGCAACGTGCAGGCCAGCTCGTCGGGGGAGGCGGTGAGCCCGTTGCGTCGGCCGTGTCGGTATCTGAGCCGGTTGTTGTTCCCTCGCTGCTCGACGCCTCGGAGGTCGGATCGGGGCCACTGGTGGAGCCGCCGCCTGGGTCCGAGTCTGAGTCGGGCTCACGGGTATCGACCTCGTCGGTTGTCGAGCTGGT
>CAJXVA010000001.1 GCA_913061055.1 uncultured Pseudomonadota bacterium | reverse complement strand
GGCGGGGACGGAACGATGGTTCTGCAGCGGAGCGACTCGCGAGACGTTGCGTGACGTCGTCTCCCATCGAATCTCCCCCGCCGAGCTCACGCTGGGCCTGAAAGTCCTGCAGACCCCGGTTCCCGTCATCGCCGCGGTTGAAGGGGACACGCTTGGTGGAGGCTTCGCCCTGATGCTCGCCTGCGACTTGCTCGTCCTGGCGTCGGGCAGCCGCCACTGTGCCAACTTCATGACCCTGGGCATCACGCCGGGGATGGGGATCACCCACTTGCTGGGCAGTGTCGTCGGACCCGCGCTCGCCAACGAACTCTTGTACACGGGGCGCAGCATCCGCGGCGACGCGCTGCCGGCGGGGGTCGTCAACGCGGTCGTCGATCGTCCGAACGTGAGGCCCAAAGCGGAGTCGCTGGCGTGGTCGGTGGCCGACAACGATCGCGACAACCTCCGTCTGCTCAAGAACACGCTGAGCTTGCCCCGCCGGGAAGCGCTGCAGCGCGCGATGAGTATGGAGGCCCTGATGCACGAGAGCTCACTCGCTCGGTTCGATGAAAGGCAAATGACATGACCCAGACCTTCGATGTCAGCGATTCGGTTGTTCTCATTACCGGAGGCACCATGGGGATCGGCCTGGCCACCGGGCTGGCCTACGCCGCCCGAGGGGCTCGGGTCGTCGCCACGTACCGTTGGGGATCGGCCGACCTGTCGGAGGTGCGGGCACGCTTCGAGGCCGCCGGCGGCCCACCACCGTTGTTCGTGGAGGCCGATGTCACGTCGGCGGAGGATACCGGGGCGCTGCTCGACACCATCGCGGCGCAGCACGATCACATCGACGTCTTCGTCTCCAATGTTGCCTTCGCCCTGCGCACGCCGTCGCTGCAAGACTGGTCCCAACGGGGACTGGCCCAGAGCATCGACTACAGCGGCTGGCCGCTGTACGCCTACACCGAAGCGATCCACGAGCGCTTTGGCCGATACCCCCGCTACGTGATGGGGATGTCGAGCGACGGGCCCGACCGGTTCTTCCAAAACTACGACTTCGTCGCGGCCTCCAAAGCGGTGCTCGAGACGATGTGCCGGTACATGAACTTCCGGCTGTTCGAGGAAGGCGTTCGGGTCAACATCATTCGATCCCGGCTGGTCCGGACCGAATCGTTCGACGCCACCTTCGGCGACGACTTTCACAACCTGCTCGAGAATCTCGGCGGCTTCGAGGACTGCTACACGACGCCCGAGGACATCGCCAACGTCGCACTGGCGCTGGGTAGCGGGCTGCTTGATGCAATCGGCGGGCAAGTGTTGATGGTCGACAAAGGCTTCTCTTTCTTCGACGGCTTGATGGGCATCGCGGAGCGGGCCCGCCGTCGCAAACCTGAACTCTTCGCAAAAAAGGACCCACAATGACCACGCCCAGCACTGAAGAAATCTTCGAGATCGTCAAACGCCACCTCACCGAGATCGTCACCGAGATCGACCCGGCCGTGGTGACGCCTGCGGGCAACATGAAGGAACTCGGCGCCAGCAGCCTCGACATCGTGGAGGTGGTTTCGTGCAGCATGCGAGAACTCAGGGTCCGAGTCCCTCGCTCGGAGCTGTCGACGCTCAAGGACATTGGAGGGCTCGTCGATCTCCTTCACCACACCAAGCAGGCCAAGGACGCGGCAGCCAGTGCCTGAGGCTCCGAGCGCTCGCCCGGAGTATCTGGACTACTCGTACGACATGTTCCTGTCGAGCATCGACGGCGAGCAGTCTGAGGCGATCCGATTCTCCGATTGGATCGACAAGGTCGAAGCCGACGGCCGCTATCCGTTCGAAGCGGCCCGTCTGGGTGCTCAGCGCCCTGCCACTCGGGTGCGCCGTACGGACGGGACGGAAGTCGAACTGCTCAACTTCTCGTCTTACAACTACTTGGGCTACGGCGTGCATCCCGAGGTCATCGAGGCTGCGAAGCAGGCCTTGGATCAGTACGGGCTCGGGGCGTGCAGTTCGCCCGTCCAGGCGGGAACGCTCGACCTGCACTCGCAGCTGGAGCGCAACTTGCTGGATTTCGTGGGCCTGCCGGGCCGCGGCGTGTCCCTGTTCTCGTCGGGGTACGCCGTCAACACCGGGACCATCTCCGCGGTCATGAAGCGCCGGCACCACATCGTGCTCGACAAGTCTGTGCACATGTCGATCCTCGAGGGCGCTCAACTCTCTCGTGCGAAGATCCACTACTTCGAACACAACGACCCCGAGAGCCTGAGGACCATCCTGGAAGAGCTGGCCCCAAGCGGTCGCCGGATTCTGGTTTGCACCGAGGGGGTGTTCTCAGCCGACGGCGACTTCGGTGCGCTGGGCGAGATCGTCCCGCTCGCGAAGTCGTATGGAGCTCAGGTCCTGGTCGACGAAGCGCATTCGTTTGGCGTGGCCGGTCCGAACGGTCGCGGTGTCGCCGAGGCCCAGGGGGTGTTGGACCAGGTCGACTACCTGGTCATCACATTCTCCAAGGCGCTGGGCGGCGTGGGTGGGGCGCTCATCACGACCCACGAGCTGGCGCGCTACGTGAACTGGTACGCGCGCTGCCGAATGTTCTCGTGCGCGATGGACCCTGCCGTGACTGCAGGCGTCGCTCGTGCGGTGGAACTGCTGGGGTCGAGCGACGGTGATGCGCGGCGCAAACGCGTGCTCGCCAACGCGGCGCAGCTCCGCGAGAGCCTGTCGGATGTCGACATCGGGCCGAGCAAGAGCTGGATCGTCCCGGTGATCTACGGCCCTGAGGACCGCACGATCTTGCTGGCGGACTACCTGATGCGCCGTGGACACGAAGGATCCGTCATGGAGTTTCCCGCAGTTCCAGTCGGACAGGCACGCATCCGCTTGTTCGTCACTTCCGAGCACACCCCATCCCAGATTCAGCGCTGTGCGGCGGCCATGCACGACGCCGCCGAACACTTTGGGTTCGTCACCACGGACCGCCGCGAGGAGCCTTCACAATGACCACCACCGCCCCCGCCGACCGCTTCGCACAATGCGATGGCCGCTCCTTGTTGTTGGAGTGGCACATTCATAGCCACATCTTCACGAGCTTCGAGATCGACTACGATGCGGTCGCTCCACTGGTTCCCGAGGACCTCGAGGTCGTGGAACTGAGACCGGGCATCGCCATCTTCAGTGTGGGTGTCCTGTCCTACGAGCGGGGCCACTTCTACGAGAACTCTCCGGAGTTCGACGAACTCGTCTCGGCCATCCACGTGGCGCCGGATCTTTCGACCAAGATGCCGATGCCGAACATGACGTTCTTCGCGACGCAGGTGTACTGCAACTCTCCAGACTTCGTGGAGCAGGAGGGGCGCACGATCTACACGCCGTCGCGTCACGTGCCGTCGTTGCGGGTCGAGTACTCGGACGACGGTTGGAGCACTGATGTGTCCGACAAAGACGGTGCCATCTTCTCGGTTCACAACACCCATCCCGAGCCGGTGTTCACGGACTCGGAGATGTGGGGGCAGCACTTCACCAACACGCAAGGGCTGCAGCAGGGCATCTGGCAGTGGGATGGCCGCAAGTTCGAGCATATGCGAGCCAACGACGACTGGAAGCTGCACCAACACGTGGCCTTTGGTGGTGTCGACGTCAGTGCCGTCAAGAGCATCTACCGCCAGATGATCCTGGAACCGGGCACTCGCTGCACCGAGCGCTTCTACGGGATGCGCAAGCTCAAGCCGTGAAGGCAGCTCCTCCCAGGATGGCGCCCGAAGACGGGCCGAGGACTCGGTGGGCCGTCGCGCGGGTGCTGTTCGGCCATCGTTCGACGCACGTGATCCTCGTGTCGCTGGTGCCGTTGCTCGCGGTTCGAGCGACGGGGGATCGCGTAGTCCTCGGCGACCTGTGGGCGGTCGCGGCCGTGGCCGCGCTGTGGCCGGCGATGGAGTGGGGGATGCACGTTGCGATGCACGCCCCACCGCTTGCGATCGGGACGTGGAGCATCGACCCTGAGGTGTGTCGTGCACACCGTCGTCACCACGAGCACCCCGGTGTCGTCGACGACCTCTTGCTCCCGCCGTTGATCTTGGCCGCCTTGGCGGTGTTGGCATGGGTGGCCTTGCCGTGGCTGTTCGGGCGGGGTCCAGGCTGGTCGGCCGCGGTTGCTTTCCACATCGGCGGGCTGCTCAACGGATGGGTTCACTTGCTGACCCACACGAGCGTTCGGCCACGCACGCGGTACTACGCGTGGATTCGCAAGACGCACACGCTGCACCATTGCAAGGACCACCGTCGGTGGTTCTCGTTCACCGGACCGTGGCTCGATGGGTGGCGGCGGTGAGCGGTCAGCCCGGGCTGAGGCAGATCGCTTCGTCGCAGATACCAGGACACATGCCTTCGGCGGTCCACAGTGTGCACTCCAGCCCGTCCACGCAGCTGTCGGGCAAGGACGGGTCGCAGAAGCTGGTGCAGCAAGTTTCTCCTTCGAGGCAGCCGTCCACCAACTCGGGCGAGACTCCGACGTTGCCCTGTTCGCAGGCTGCGGGCTGCACTCCGGCACCGTTGAAGTAGGGCACCGACGGCAGCATGCAGAAGAATCTCGCGGGTTCGCCCCAGTTCCCGGTGCAGATCTCTCCCTCGCCGCAGTTCTGCAGCATGGGGTCACAGCTGGGGAGGCAGACCGCCAGGACGCCCTCGTTACCGACCGCGCAGGTCGTCGTGGGGTCCGCGCAAACCGGGGCTCCCTCGGTGCCGTCGCAGTAGGCAACACAGGTGCCCTGGAGGGACTTCGGGTCGACGCCGAGACACATGGACCGTGCCTCGCAGCTGTCGAAGCCGGACACGGGGCTATCTTCGACGACGCAGGGGTCCCCGATCAGGTCGGGGTCATCCGCGATCGGGCTGCAGCGGTTGGCGTTCCATGTTCTGCCGCCATCGTTGGCAAAGGGCCTACACGCCTCCCCGCGTGGACACCAGCCGTCATCCTCCCACACCGTGCAGTAGGTCTCGTTCGGCCCACCATCTGGGTCGGTGATGTACCCGAACCCCGCGTCGCCAATGAGCGTGTCGGCTGGAGAATCGGACGTCGAGAACCCGGTCGTGCCTTGGGGTCGTGACCCTGTCGTCGCATCCACGCCCGACGAACTCCGCACCGCCGTCGATTCGGTGTTCAGGGACGTTGCGGCGGATGTGCCCTGAGTTGTCGTCGTCGTGTCGCTGGTGTCGACGGCGACGGCGGGACCACACCCCGCAAGGCCAAGGACCGAGCCCAGGCCCATGATTCGGGCGCGACCGAGGGCTCCGTACATCAGGTGGACAACCTATCACGCAGGGTGGCGAACGCGTACGAGCCGCTCGAACAGCAGGTCCAGTGTTGCGTGCAGGTCTTCGGACAACCCGGCATGCACGTCGGAAACCTGGAGGGCCGCGCTGCGTGGATGCACCAACCAGTGGAACCGCTCCCCGGTTGGAAGCTGGGCAACCGGACCCGCGACCGAATCTCCGCGGCATACCGCCGCGAGGGCCGACAGATGCAAAGTGGGTCCCGATAGATCCGCCGTTGGGCACAGTGCCGCGGCGCGGGTTGAGTCGAGCTCCACTCGACACGCAATGTGGTCCGCGACAGCGCAGTAGAGCACGACGCCCACGTTGAGCCACTCGCCTCGGTCGAGGTTGGGGACCCAACGTACGACGGCATAGTCAAAGGGCTGCGCGGGCATCGGTCGCCTCCTGGGCAAGGGCCGGAAGCGCCTCGATACGCGCCATGAGGAACGCAACGTATGCATCTCTGCGAGCCGTCGTGTCATCTCCGGCGAGCCACGAGGTCGGCACTCTGGCAACCGCCTCCGCAACTCGCTCCTGAGTGAGCGTCGATCGAAGCTGTCCCGCAGCGTCATCGAGCCCGTCGGCAACGGGCAGCAACACATGCTGACCCACCATGGGAAAGGCCCGCGTCGGACGTTCCACGGCACCATCCCACCCGTGGTACCAGTACAGCGACGCCCCGTGGTCGATGAGCCAGAGGTCTTCGTTCCACCACAACAAGTTCGTGTTGCGGGCCGTGCGGTCCACGTTCATCACGATGCTGTCGAACAGGACCAGCTTCGCGGCGATGCCTGGAGCCAGCACGACGTGGGCCGCGGGGTCGAAGGCAAGGGCGCCTTCGAGGAATCGCATCCCCAGGTTCGCGCCCTCGCTCGCGACGAGCAGGTCGCGAATCTCTTCGTCTCGCTCGTTCTTCCCGATCCCCGGATCCAGCTCGAGTACGGCCAGCTCCGGCATGTTGAACCCCCCTGCCCGGGCCAACTCGCCGGCGATGACCTCCGCCACCAAGGCTGCGGCGCCTTGTCCAGCTCCGCGCCACTTGGCCACCATCATCTCGCCGCCATCCGTCTCCACAAGCGCCGGAAGCGAACCGCCTTCACGAAGCGCTGAGGCGTAGCGAGCGATATTCGCTCGGGGAAGGGCCGTGGAAGTCACCGAAGTACCCTACCGCCTCTCCACTCGTCGCGTCGGTGCTCGCAGACGGTGCGCCGCCGCAGGCGCTGTTGAGGCACGCAAAGGCCACCAGACCAAAGAGCTGCAGGACCACGATTCCGCGCGCGGTCCCGCATGGCAGACGGCGTGGCTTTCGAGTACACAGGGCTGGTGGAGGAGGTCCGCCGACAGCCGCAGATCAAGGCGACGCAGGTCAAGGTCAGCCTCACCATCGCCGAGCGACTCGCCGGCGAGCGGGTGCAGGAGCTTCACGACGCGATCGGTGCGGAGTCGCTGGCCAAGATCCGAAACGCGATCAGCACCGCGTGGATTCCGCTGCAGGTGGACATCGTCCTCAGCCACGCGGTCGAGGCGACATGTGGCCCCAACAGCGACTTTGAGCGCGCGCGCGAGTCGCTCACGACCGCGATGGATCAACGGCTGTTGCGGCCCTTCATCGAGGGGGTCCGCAAAGTGTTCGGCCTCAGCCCGAAGGGACTCCTCAAGACCAGCCGGCGGGCGTGGAGCAGTCTGTACCGCGGCGGCGGCGAGCCACGGTTCGTCGACCTGGGCGCGGACACGGCGGCGCTGGACTTTGAGGAGATGCCGGCTGAGGTCCTCGCCTCTGAGGTGTATCTGCGTGCGATCGCCGGGGCCTTTCAGGCGCTGCTCGATCTTGCCGCGGTACAGGGTGAAGTCTTTGTGGAGTGCGTCGATACCGCTGCGGGAACGGTCCGCTTCCGGATGACGTGGCATTGATTCCGACTCAGGCGATTCCCGGAAGACCGCCAGAGCCGGGTCTCCGACGACGTTGAGGTCGAGTCCCACCACTGGAAAAGGAGCAGCGTACGGGCGACGAATTCCGTGCGCCACTCGTCGACCGGCGTCGTTGGGGCTTCGAGAGAACCCCCATGACGAAATCCCCGACTCGACGAGACGTCCTCATGAGCTTTGCTGGCTCAGCGGCCTTCGCTGCTTGCAACGGCCGGCCTACCCGAATCGCTGCCGACACGGCAACGACCACCGTGCCCATCACTGATGAGCCCCGCGTCTGCGAACCATCCGCGGAGAACATCGAAGGCCCGTTCTTCAAACGAGGCTCTCCCCACCGGATGGACCTCACCGGGGGAGCGGCGCTTGGTGAACCGCTCGTGGTTCAGGGAACGGTCGTCGATACGCGGTGTCTTCCGATCGCAGGTGCGTGGTTGGAGGTTTGGCAGGCGGACCACACCGGTCAGTACGACAACGAGGGCGACCGCTTCCGCGCCACCCTCGACCTCGATGACGACGCCCACTACCGCGTGCAGACCATCGTTCCTGGCCGCTACCTCAACGGGCGTCAGTATCGGCCGGCGCACATTCACGTGAAGGCCCATGCCCCTGGGCACCGGTCGCTGACGACCCAGCTCTACTTCCAGGGGGACCCGTTCAATGACATGGACCCGTTCATCGACCCATCGCTGATCATGTCGATGCGGTACGAGGGGACCGGCGGTGAGCGGACCGCGGTGTGCCGTTTCGACTTCGTACTGGAGCCGGGCCGGCCGTAGGTGAGCACGCCGTGTCGGATGTCCAAGGCTCCGAAATCCCGTTGGTTTTCGACTTTCTTCGAGAAATCGTGCGCCACCTGAACGATGGCGGCGTTCGGGAGATGAACCATGTCTACGGCGTCCAAACTACTCATCCTCGCTCTTGGCACCTTCACCCTCACGGCGGCCGTCCCAAAGCTCGCCCAAGCCTGTGGGCCCTACGGGCAGAGCGCGGCTGAACGCAAAGCGATCAAGCTCGAGAAGGCCGAACGGAAGAGGCTTGCGAAGTTGAGGGCGAAGCGTGCCGACCGCTGCGTCGTGGGTAGCATCGCCAAGATCACCGAGGAGGCGCGGGAGAAGATGTGGGACCTACCGTTGGACGCCAAACCCCGACGGTCGGTCGCGGTTCACTATCCGTTGTTTTCGGAGGACGACTACGACATGTCGCTCTACATGACCGGACTGACCCTCAACCGGTTCGGTTTCGCGTGGAGTGACCTGAACACTGAGAAGCAGTTCGAGGGGGAGTTCCGTGCTCTCCGCCCGGCAGGCAAGGGGGAGTGGATGATGGTCCGCGACTTCAAGGCCGAGTGCCCCCAGCCGGTGGAGGTGAACCCTTCCCACATGGAGGCGCTTGACTCGCTCTAGCAGGCGGAGAAAAAGGTCCCACGCAGTGCATGGCGAGGGCGCTGTCATGCACTGCGTGGGACTCTTTCCTCAGCCTGCTAGGGCGTGTCGAGAAGGCGCGAGACGCTTGCGTCGAGCCGCGAACCGATCAGGCCCATCACGCTCCGCAGCTCGGTTCCAGAGACGCCGAGCCGCGTTCGCATCTCGACCTCGGTCGCCTCGAGAAGCTCCTTCCGGGCCTGGGCCAGCCAGCGAACGATGGTGGCTCGGTGCACGGAGTAGCCCGTCGCGAGCTTCTGCAAGGTCACACCGTGGATGAGATGCATACGAAGCAGGTTGCGCGAACGAGGGGCAAGCGTGGCGGAGGCCGCAGCGAAGGCCTCCCGAAAGTGAGCCCGGTACGTGCTCTTGAGGTACGCCAGTTCGGGGTCGCGCTCGGGGTCGGAGAGGCCGCTGAGGTCGTCACCATTGGCGACGGGATGCCGACTTCGGCGGCGAACTTCGTCGAGCGCGAGGCGGGTCGCGGAAACCTTGACGAGTCCGCGCAGCCGACCTTGCCCCGCGTAGCCCACGAGTTTGCAGGTCCCGCCTTCGACCAGCAGGAGACGGTCGAGGACCTTGGAGAAGACATCATCGATCGCGCCCTCATCGAGGCCGTAGGAGGCGAGGGTGGGGCGGAGCTTGAAGAGATAGGTACGGCGAAAGTACTTGATGGCCGGTGCCCGCCCGTCCAGGCACGCCGCGGCGATGCAGTGCTCCGCGGTGCTGTCGGGGGCGCTGGTCGGCGTGATCCGTCCTGCGGCCGCGGCACGGCCCAGTTGCGATGCAAGCTCCCGCGGCGAACAGCCGAGCGACGTACCCAGATCCGGGTCGATGCGCTCCAGCAACCACGCTTCCAGCTCGACGGAGGTCCACGCGTCTGCGCTGCATTCGAGACGAAACGCTTCCGCCAACGGACTCACGCGAGCAACCTACACCGACAAGGCGGCTCGCGCCCGCTTCGAAAGGCTAGACTCTGATCGTGCCCTGTCCTGATGACGCCGTGGTCTTCGCGTTCTCGCGCGGAGAACTCGACCCGGGCCAGCTCGCCGAGTTGGATGGGCATCTGGACACCTGCGATGACTGCCGACAACTCGTTGCCGTGCTCGCGACGGGAGCGAGTGCTCCTGACCAGGATGTCGTTCCGCTGACGGCAGGAACTCGGCTCGGCCGCTACGAGGTTGAATCGATGATCGGTCGGGGGGCGACGGGTCGTGTCTATCGCGCGCGAGACACCGAGCTGGACCGTACGGTGGCGATCAAGATTCTCGTCGAGGGGTCGGCGGAGCAGCTCGTCGAAGAGGCCCGGATGATGGCCAAGTTTCAGCACCCGAACATCGTCGCGATCCACGATGTTGGCCGTCAGGGGGCGCACGTGTTCTTGGCGATGGAACACGTGGACGGGGGGAGCCTGCGAGATTGGCTCGAGGGGCGTCCAGACACCGAACAAATGATCGCGATGTTCGCTGCGATCGCGGACGGTCTACACGGTGCCCACGAGGCCGGCTTGGCGCACGGGGACTTCAAGCCCGACAACGTCGTCGTCGACGAGAAAGGAAGACCGCGGGTTGCCGACTTCGGGTTGGCGCTGTTTGCCGACACAGACACGTTCGTCACTGAGGACATGAACGCGACCCGAACGACGGTACCGATTGGGACGCCTGCCTACATGGCGCCGGAACAGTGGGGGGGAGAGGCTGCCGATGCGCGATCCGATCAGTTCAGCTTCTTCGTGGCACTTTCGGAGGCGTTGTGCGGACGGCGGCCCTTTGCCGGATCGGACATGCAGACGATTCGCGCGAGTGTCCAGGCAGGCCAGATCGATCTCGAGGGGCGGTTGCCCAAGCGCCTCGAGCCACTGATTCGCCGTGGCCTCGCGACGGAGCCGGAGCAGAGGCATGAAGACATGGCAGCGGTGGCGAGATCGCTACGGCGGCGGCCGGCGCAGCCGTGGAAGGTGGCTGCGGGTTTCGGTGCGGCGGTGGGTGTGGCTTTGCTGCTTGCGGTGCCACGGGCGGGCCGAGACGACACCCCACAACCCGCCGCAACACCGGACCCTTCAGCGCCGGCCGCCACGGTCGAGCCCTCCGAGCCCTCCGAGCCCTCCGAGCCCACCGAGTCACCCGTGGTTGCGGAACAGCTCCGCATCGCTCAGGTCCGCCTGGACGAGGGCGACTACAACAAGGCCCAAGATGCCGTGCACGCTGCGCTGGCCGCCAGTCCTCTGCCGGATAGTGAAGCTCGGGCTTGGCTTCTGCAAGCGGCGATCATGGGTGAGCGCGGTGACTATCAAGGTGCCCGTAGGTCGATCGATGTCGCGACGTCGGCCGTCGAGAAGTCGGCCACGCGTGCCGAGCTCGAGGACGATGTTCTTCACGCGCGTGGACTCCTGGATCTCGGAATGGGGGAGCCGACCGAGGCTCGCGTCTCGTTTGTCGAGGCACTTTCGCACGCTCGTTCGGACGCGGGCACGCCGGCGCAGAAGATTCGCGCGTTGGTGCACCTCGGACTCGCCGACAAAAACCTGGGCGACTTCGAGGCGGCCCTCGCGTCCCACCAGGAGGCGCTCGCCCTGGAGACGAAGCTTCATGGGAAGGACCACCTTCTCGCCTCTCGCCACCATCACAACATCGGTGGTGTTCTGCGGTCGATGAAGCGCTACGAGGAGGCGTTGCAGCACTATCAGCAAGCACTGCAGACTCGGTCCAGCGCCTTGGGTGAGGCACATCCAACCACGCTGATGACCGTCAACAGCCTGGGCCTCATCGAGCTCGACCAGGGGCGGCTTGCGGCGGCCCAACGCGCCTTCGAACGGGCGGAGGCTGGGCTGGCGGAGGCTGGAGATCTACGTCGCGCGCGGGCGCTCACCAACCTCGGAATCGTCGCGCAGCGTCGGCGCCGATTCGATGTCGCCCGAAGCCACTACGACGAAGCGAGGCGACTGTGGGTGGAGGCCGGGGGCGACTCCCACCCGCTTGCGGTCGAACTCGCGGAGACCCTCGAGCGAGTGAAGCGGCGGGCGAAAGCGCCGCGCGCCAAACCTGCGGAACCCGAGGATGACCCGCCGGTGAGCCCAGTACCCAGCTACGGACCTTCGCCTTCCTGGTCCGAGAAGTAGAGCGCACCACCCCCCGCATCCGTCATTTCACCGTGACGGTCGACTTGCTGATCGCGTCCTTCGGAAGGCACATCCCGCGCTTGCGGGTCGAGGGGTCGGTCACGGCGCACGCATAGCCGTCGGGGCAGGGGCTGTCCTTCGCACATGCCATCGAGCATCGGTTCACCGTGCCGATCGCCAGGCAGGTATCGGCCGGATCCTTGCACTCCGCGGAGCCCTTGCAGTTCTGTCCGAGCTCGACGCTGTCGGGCTTCTCGCAGGCGAGGGGGAGCAGACTTGTCGCGGCGACGAGGGTCCAGAACGTCCAAGCCAGGGGAGTGCGAGACATCGTGCCCAGACTACAGCACTCGGACCGAGACTACGGCTGAGCGTTGAGCATCTGTACCACCTCGAACAGGTCTCCCTGCTCGTAGTAGTCGACGGCGATGAACGTCGGAGTTCGTCCCATGCCGCGCTGACACTCGGCCACGCGGGCGAGCAGGACCTCCGCGGCGTTGGCCTGCGCAGCCATGCTCGCGTCGGGCAACCCCGCCTCGGTGCTCAGCCAGTGGTTGAGGAGGAACAACGGGTGCTCGACCTCGCCGCGGTTGTGCTCGCATGAAAACGATTCGAGGCTCGTGAACGTATAGGGGGTGTCCCACGCCAGGTCCCAGACGCGGTGAAACCATGCCGGCGGGGGCCCCGAGTTCTCGGCCGTCACGACCAGCCGGGTATCGGCTTCGATCATCGAAGCCAGCGTGGGCCACGGCCCATCTTGGTGGGTGTAGACCAGGTCGAGAAGATCGGTCTGCTCGAAGTCCGCCGCGATGTCCTCCGGCGTGACCGAGTCCTGATAGATGATCGTGAGGATCTCGCGGGGGTTGTCGGCCAAGAACGTACGGATCTCGGCGAGCACTTCGACGTGCGGGCGCGAGCCGAGTGCACACGGCCCGTGGCACAACGCGGTCTCCCCGTCGTCGTAGGTCACGTCGAGCAGGAGCACACGAATCCCGTCGACGAGCTGGTCGGCAACGGGCTTGGTCTGGTTGGCATTGATCGCCCCAAAACCGCTCTCGGTCGCGGCGACGGAGTTGTGCGTGCCGGGAAAGACCACCGCGTCGTACGGACGCTCGCACAACGCGGGGGAACCGTTGCAGGGCGCAGCTTCGCCGGTCGAGTCGGCGTGTCCGGTCGAAGACGCTGAACCCGACGTGGTGCTGGAGCCCGTGGTGGTGGTGCCGCTGGTGGCTGTCGTCGAGGACTCGGTGGCGGTGGAGTCGCTGGCCTCACTGCTGCCACTGTCGTCGTCAGCGGCCGACGACGGACGACAGGCCACCAACGCTACGCACACCAGCCACGTCCACCCTCGCATCCGGGCCAGTATACCGACTTCCTACTTCACGAAACGCGCCGCCCAGGGCCCGGTGAAGCTCGACTCCTTGGTCTTGAGCTTCAGCTCACCACAGATCCACGTGTCGTCCATGTGCGCGATGCTCACCGCGCCGGGGCTCGCGCCTTCGAGCGAGAGCCGCATCAGCATGTTGCTGCCGGACTTGTGCTGCACGGTGCTGGCGACCTTGCGCTCCTCCTTGAAGCCGAAGATGTACTCACCGACGTCGACCGCGAAGGCTTCTTTGGACTCGACGTTCACTTTCCCGAAGCTCAGGCCCAATCGAAACTGTTTGCCGCGCGGGCCGTCGAACAGTCGCTTGGGATCCATCTTGAACGTGGCCAGGTTCACGTCCACGTACTTGCCGTCGCTGCGCGAGGTGGCGTAGGCGCTCATGACGTTGAACTCGCCCTGTAGGTATTTGTTCTCGGCGGCGATCTTCGAGGGCTTGGTGCAGGCAGAGGGAAGTCCGCTCCAATCCATGGCCGCATCGGCTTCCTGAGCCTGGTCGGCGCCATCCTTGGCGGGCGCCAGCGAGTCGGCGGTCAGTCCCGCAACGGTGACCGGCTTGGCGCGGTCGATGAGCGTGCCGTCACCGAGCTGCCCGCGGTTGTTCCAGCCCCAACACTTGACGTTTCCGTCCTCGAGCGCGGCACAGGCGAAGTTCATTCCGACGTCCACATGCACGGCCTTGCCCAGGTCCACGACGGGATCCTTCTTGCCGTTGCTGCCCTTGATCTCGCCGGTGCCGACCTGTCCTCGATCGTTGTAGCCCCAGCACTGCACGCCGCCGGCATTCGTCATCACGCACTTGTGGTTGCGCGAGCGCATCATCGAGACGTCGGTCAGCCCGCTCTCTTCTCGGGGCTCCTGGGACTCTCCCCAACACTGCACCTTCTTGTCGGCCATGACCGCACACGTATCGCTATTGCCCGAGCCCGACCCGATCGCGACGACGCCGCTGAGGCCGGCGATCTTCTTGGGCGCCTGCTTGGGCGTGACGTAGCCCCAGCACATGACGCTGCCGTCTTCGAGAAGCGCACACGCGTGGTTTTGTCCGGCTGCGAGCGCCTTGGCCTTCTCCACGCCGGGAACCTTGGTCAGGCCTTTGTCTCCCCGGCTCGTGTCGCCGTTGCCGATCGAGTTGAACGCGTTACCACCCCAGGCCATGACCGAACCGTCGGCGATCACGGCATACTGCGTGCCTCCTCCGAGCGCGATGTCCTTGGCGCCTTTGAGCTCCGGAATCTCTTCGGCCGCGCCGGTCCATTTTTTGCCATCGGTCTTCGGCTTGTTGGCGGCGCTACCCCAGCACGAGATCGCGCCGGCCTTCGTTCGCACGCAGACCATGTCGCCCGAGCTGCCCGAGTCGCCACCCATCCAGATGTCGGTCGCGTCCTTGACTCCGGGCACCGCCACAGCCGTGGCCGCATCGATGTCCGAGGGCTCGATTCCATGCTCACCCTTGTTGTTGCGACCCCAGCACCGGGCTGTGCCGTTGCTCATCAAGGCACACGCAGCACTGTTGCCCGCTGCGACTTGAACAGCCTTCAGAGCACTGGGGCCTGCGGCCGCTTTTGCGGCACCCTCCGCAGCCGCTTTCTTTCCACTCTCAGCCGGTTTGTCCGATTGGGTCTCGTCTGCGTCTTTCGAGTCGCAGGCGGGAATGAGCAAGAGGAGAGCAAGGGTCGGCAGGGTGTTTCGAAAAGCGCGCATCGGTTCCAGGCCTCTCAACGCATCCCATCCATCGATCCCCTCACCCGGATCGAAAGAAAAACGGCCAGGCGCGATATCGCGCTCACGCAGCCCTGCGCCCAGGGATAGGCTTGCCGGCGATGAATGGACCGCAGTGGACGTTGGGTGTGGCACTCGCGCTCGGAGCCTGTACGCCGGAGCCGGCGGACATGACACCCGCCGCGAGCACGACCGCCGCGGCCACCACTTCGGGGCCCGGTCCGGGCTCGACCTCCAGCGGCGGGGCAATGGAGAGCACCGCCGCGGATTCCACCGCGGAGACCACGTCGATGGGGGCGAGCACCTCGAGCAGCACGACGGCGACGAGTTCGACCACAGCCGCCGGTGAGAGCAGTACCGGGGTCGAGAGTACGCCGTTCGTGGTGATGACCTTCAATGTCCGTCATGGAGCGGAGTCGAGTCTCGAGGCCGTCGCGCAAGTGATCCTCGACGCGGAGCCTGATGTCGTGGCACTGCAGGAGGTCGACCAAAACACGACACGCTCCGGCAACGTCTTTCAAGCCGACGTCTTGGGAGAGATGACGGAGATGGAGCCGGCGTTCTTTGCCGCCATTCCACTGCAGGGTGGTGAGTACGGACTGAGCGTCTTGTCGCGGCATCCCATCGCAACCCGGGCGCACCAGGACCTGACCTCGGTGGGGGAGCAGCGGATCTTGGCGATCGCGGACGTCATGCATCCCAGCGGTGCCGTCGTCACGATCGCAAACACCCATCTCGGCCTGACCGTCGCCGAACGCGAGGTGCAAGCCACTGAAGTCATCGATGCCCTCGCAGGGCGGCCCAACGTCGTGTTGATGGGAGACCTCAACGCGGAGCCGACCGAGTCCACGTTCGCAGCGCTCGAAGATGTCTTCTCGGATGCCTACGCGGGGATCGGCGAGCGCCCGGGCTTCACCTTCCCTGCGACCGAGCCGACGATCCGCATCGACTACATTCTGCTGGGGACCGAATGGGCACCACCCACGTCCGCGGTTGTGGTCGACACGCTGACGTCCGACCACCGGCCGATCGTAGTCGAGCTGGCGTTGTAGTCGGGCGTCTCGCCGCTGCGGGTCAGGTCCAGATGCCGTCGATGCACGTCAGGGCATCGAGCGCCGGGACCTCGAACGTGCACACCTCGGCGTCCACGGCACAGGCATCGCCGGGAATCGGTCCGTCGAGACATGCGGCGGGCTCGGTACAGACCTCGTTCGCCTCGGGGATGACGTACCAGTGGTCGTTGGTGCCGCAGCGGTACTCGCGGAGGACGCCGCAGGGGTGCTCCAGGGGGCAGAGCCAGTAGGTGTCGTCGCAGGGCTGACCATTGACCGGGTTGGCCTCGGGGCACGCAATCGCGTTGCAAACCTCGCGTTCAACCCAGTTGGATCCGTCGCATTCCAGAACGTCGAGGCAGTCCCCATCCGGGTCGCAGGCCTCGAGCGTGTCGCATCCGTTCTGTGCCTCTGGGCCGTCCTCGCACTCGACGACCTCGGCCCCGCAGCCATGGGTCGTGCGGAACTGCCAAGTGCCATCTGTGCACTCGTAGAGCCCCAAGGCGCAGAAGTCCCCGTACGCACAGGGAGGCTCGTCCTCGCAGGGACTGCCAGAGACAGGCAGCGGGAACCGACAAGCCGGGACTTGGTCCCCGCCCGTGCTCGATTCGCCGCCGCCGGTACTCGTATCGTCGGGTCCCGATGTGACCGAGGGCCCGGAGGTGCTCCCACCGGGGTCCGAAGAGCCAGAGGTGCTGCCGGTCGAGCTGCCCGAGCCCTCAGGCTCAACGGGGCTCGTGGTGGACGTGCCTGAGCCCGCATCCTCGGTGGCCACGATGTTCGCGGAACAGGCGACGAGGCCAAGCAACCCCACGAGACTCAATCTAAGCATCGGAACAAAACAAACATAACGAACCCTGGAGCGCAACTCGCGAACGGCTGCTTGTCCTCCTCCGCTGCGGAGCCGGGCTCAGAGCGAGGGGCAGTCGTCCCCTTCGCAGTCCGTTCCGGGGCAGTCCTCGCCTTCCTCGCAGGGGTAGGCGGAGGCAGGTTCGGCCGGCTCGGATCCTCCGGGGCATGCCTCGAACTCGCAGGATGGTCCGGAGCGGCTGACGGTGCTGCCGTCGTCGCAGACCTTGGCCTCCTCGGTGCAAGAGCGGGGCAGGGCCGTGGAGTCTTGCTTGCCGGCACACGCGGTGAGGACACCAGCGAGGACAAACAGGGTCATCAAGCTCTTCATACTCGCCGGAACGCACGCCAGCGCCGCCCGCTTACGGTCGTGAATGCACTGTCGTCGTGTAGCCTCGTTCGCAGCTGGGCGTCCTGTCACTGGCTCTACGATCGTGCTCCCTCAATTCGGTCCATTTGCGTCTGTGTTCGCGAGGGGGGAGCTGCTCGTTCCCGGCCACCTGACGTTACTCAGCCCCGACGCCGATGCGCAGATCATGCTCGGACGTCTGGAGCACGCCCGTGCACAACCCGAAGCCGTCTCTGGGTTGTTGGCGATGTTGCGGCAAGCAAACTGGCGCCCCCATCTGGTCGCCTGCGCGACGCTGATGCTGCAGCCGAACGGCTCCGTCGAATCGTCGTTGCTCGATGCCCTTTGGGAGACGCTCGAGCACGGGAGCTGGGTCTCGCCGCAGCTCGTGGCCGTGGCTTCGCGCTGCGATCCATCCTTTGCCGAGCGCTCGGAGACCCGGCTTCGGCAGGGGTGTTCGGTCTCGGGGTGGCCGCGCCCCGGGGCTCCGTCCGTGGAGCCGGAGTCCGGCTCGCGACTGGGTCATTCGGGGAAGCAAGCCGCCGCGTTCATCGCCACTCGTGCGGACCTCGATCCACCGCTGCTCGAGCCCACGTTTGCCGATCCGCATCTGCGCGACCTGTTGCCGACGGCCGAACGCGGTGGGGAACTCGCCGTGGAATGGCGGGACGGGATCGAAGTCCAAGTTACGGCGTATCTGGACCGAACGATCATCGGGAGAGCCCGAAGCCCGGAAGCCCACTGAACGATTTGCGTCAGCGATCGCCCGGGTGATATCGGATCGGATGGCTTCAGATTCTCCATCCGCTGCGGTCCTCGCCTTGCTCGTCTGTGGCGTTCTCGCTGGCTGCGGGAGCGACGAAGACCAAGCAGCGTCGCAGACCACCGATGGCGGAGCGACGGGTAGCTCCGCAGGTGAGGCTTCGACCGGAATTCCGATGGAGGAGAGCACGGGGAGCGAGGGACAGACGGAGTCCTCCAGTGGTGGCACGCCGACGAGCTCATCCAGCGGCGGGCAGGCGTGCACACTTCTCGATGAGTCGATCGACATTGCTCGTCTCGACGCGCTGGGTCCCGAAGATGACTTCGCAGACGTGCCGTGCGACGTCACAGGCGATGGCTTCCTATGCACCTTCGACAAAGATCCGGAACTCGTCGACGTCGATGCGGTCCTCGAAGGCTTTGCTTCGGTCCCATGGGAGCCCGGTCAGTCGGTGCTCATCGGGGGATTCGGGCCACTCGGTTCCAGCTACGAAGCGAGCCTCGCCGTGGAGAGCACCAACGGAGGCCTTCTCGCGCTCATCGTTTGGAATCGGAGCTCTGCCCGCAAGCCCTTCGAGCTGCAACTGGAGGACGTCGGCTGCGTCGACCCCGAGTCCGCGTCCGTTCCCCTCGAGGCGACGTACAGCCTCGATGGCGACGCGGTCACGCTCCTAGGATCCGGATCGGCCGAGCTCGGCGACTACACGGTCTTCCAGGACACTGCGGCGGATCAGTCGGTTGTGTCTGCGGGCGAGGTCGGGCAGTCCGCGACCTTTGCGATCGTACTGACCCCATGAGGGTTCTTTCGACGCTCGGAGGTCCCGCTTGGCGACACCGCGCGACCAAGACCCGATCCTCTGCGGTGAGCGCGACATGATGCGGTTGAAGTTAGTTGCAGTCGAATTGCGTTCGCGAAGGTGTCGCCCCGATCCGAGTGTCGCAGCTCGACGATGAACCCGTTGGAGATGCCGCCTCACTTCGCTTCGACGAACTCGACGTGAGCCCGGGCCGTGGGGTCGTACTTCCTCAGCCGCATGCGCTCTGGAGTGTTTCGGCGGTTCTTGGTGGTGGAATAGATGTACCCCGTGCCTGCGCTCGAGACGAGGCGGACATTGAGGCGCGTACCTTTTGCGGCCATGCGTAGTTCTAATCGTAGCGCGTTGCATATGCAAACGAATTGCGTAATGGTCCGGGGCGATGACAGATGTGACGCCACCGCGCGCCTTCGAACGCCTGCCGGTCACCGTGCTCTCTGGCTTTCTCGGTGCCGGAAAGACGACGCTGCTCAACGAAGTCTTGACGAATCGCGAGGGGCTTCGCGTCGCAGTGATCGTCAACGACATGAGCGAGGTCAACATCGACGCCGCACTCATCGACCGCGGCGGAGCGGCGCTGTCCCGCACTGAAGAGAAACTCGTCGAGATGACGAATGGCTGCATCTGCTGCACGCTGCGAGATGATCTGTTGGCCGAGGTCTCGTCACTTGCCCGCGAGGGCCGGTTCGACTACCTGCTGATCGAGTCCACGGGCATCTCCGAGCCCATCCCCGTGGCGCAGACATTCACGTTCGAGGATGAGGATGGGGTCAGCTTGGGGCAGGTCTCTCGGCTCGACACGATGGTCACCGTGGTCGACGCATCCAACTTCATGCGTGACTACAGTGCCGCGCAGTCGCTGGCCGACCGGGGAGAAACCCTCGGAGAGGACGACGAGCGCACGGTGACCGACCTCCTCATCGACCAGATTGAGTTCGCGAATGTCATCGTGCTCAACAAGCTCGACCTGGTCCAGCCCGAGCAGGCGCGCGAGGTGCAGGCGGTGCTCGAGGCGCTGAATCCGGGCGCTCAGGTCGTGACCGCGACGAGAGGACGGGTGCCGCCAACGACAATCTTGGACACCGGCCTGTTCGACTACGACGAGGCCGCCGCTTCCGCGGGGTGGATTCGGGAACTCAGCGGGGAGCACACCCCCGAGACCGAAGCCTATGGGATCTCCAGCTTCACCTACCGCACTCCGCGGCCGTTTGACGCACAGAAGTTGTGGACGTTCCTGAACGATTCCGAGACCTGGAGCGGTGTGCTCCGCTCCAAGGGCTTCTTCTGGGTCGCAGCGGATTCTCGTGTCGCGTACGAGTGGGGACAAGCGGGCGGGGTCACCAACGTGAGTCCAATGGGGATGTGGTGGGCCGCAGTGCCGCGGGAGCGGTGGGTGCAGCCGGCCGGCGAACGGCCTGATGAACAACCGGATTGGGATGATCGCTTTGGCGACCGGGCGCAACAGCTTGTCTTCATTGGCCAGCGCATGGACGAGGCCGAGCTAGGCAGGCGCCTGGACGCCTGCCTCCTCGAGGAATCCATCCTGAGAGCCGACAGCGGGCAGTGGTCGCAATCGCCGAATCCGTTTCCCGCTTTGGAAATGGGCGCGTCGACCGGTTGACCGCGTCGCCACCGACAATAGTTTTGCTGTTGCAGTTAAATTGTAGATGCCTAGGATAGGCGTGTGGGACTGGTGCGGCCATGACCAAAATGGAGGCACGGCGGCGCCTCAGGGAGCGCGGCCTCGTTCCGACAGCCGCTCGAGTGGCCGTTCTTCGTCTCCTGTTGTCCGCAAGACTCCCGTTGTCGATGAGCGAGATCCAGGTGCACTTCGAGGACTCCGACTGGCATCGAACGACCATCTCCCGCACGCTCTTCAAGCTGCTGGACAAAGGGTTCGTGGCCTTCGTTGGCCCGCGAGGCGACGCCAAATACTACGCACTGCCGGCGCAGCCTGGGCCTCGACGGCCCCCGCACTTCTGCAGCTGCAACACGGCGGCATTCGATCCGGCTCGTGGGGAGCGCGTTCGGCTCGCAGCGGCGAAGGCCACCCGTGCTCCCCTCGCTTCCGCGTGCCCCGTTTGTCACCCGACGTAGCGCTTTGCCGATCTTCGTCTTCATCGAGCGACGACAAAAAGGAACCCGCCGCGGCAAACAGCCGGGCGGGTTCTTCGACAAGGCGCGAGCGCGTTCTAGTCGTGCAGCTTCACGTACTCGAAGTCCAGCTCTTTGCCATCAAGGCCTTTGCTCGGCGGCGCGATCCAGTTCGCGAACTGCCCGGGCTCGTGGCAAGGCTTCATGATGCTGAGCAGGTAGTCGTTGTCCGCGGGGGTGAGGACCCACTTCTGCTTGCCCGCCTCCCACTGGTCTTCGCTGATGAGGTTGCCCTCGGGGTCGAAGTGGTGGTCCGCGTAGATGCCCTGGTGGCGGTGGAAGCGACGGCTGGGAAGGCTGAGCACGGTGTCACAGCCCTCTTCTTCGATGGTCTTGTTCCAGCGCTTGAGCGCGCGCTCGCAGTCCTTGATGTACTGGTCGCGAAGGACCTCGTTCATCGCGTTGCGAAGCGGGACGTCCTTCTCGTTGAGCGAGCCGTCCTCGACGACGGGCAGCCGATAGGTGCCGGTCATGGCTTTGTGGTCCTCGTAGCGGCCCTCACGGAAGCGCCCCTTGAGGCCGGATGCGAAGAACGTGGAGGCGTTGCTGCTGATCTCGCCACCGAACAGGTCGAGGCTGTAGGTGAACCAGTAGTTGATGGTTCGCTGAATGAGATCGAAGTCGATGCCGCCCTGGTTGCGGACGTCGCCGTTGGGGTCGAGCTTCTCGAGCTGCGCGGTGCGCTTGATGATGCGGCCCAGGCCGGTCTCGCCGACGAAGAGGTGGTGTGCCTCTTCGGTGAGCATGAACTGGGTGGTGCGCGCGAGGGGGTCGAAGCCCGACTCAGCGAGCGCGGCGAGCTGATACTTGCCGTCGCGGTCGGTGAACATGGTGAACGCGAAGAAGCTCAGCCAGTGATCGCAGGGCTGGTTGAACGCGCCCAGGATGCGCGGCTTATCCTCATCGCCACTGCGGCGGTTGAGCAGCTCGTCGGCTTCGTCGCGACCGTCGCGGCCGAAGTACTTGTGGAGCAGGTAGACCATCGCCCACAGGTGACGGCCCTCTTCGACGTTGACTTGGAACAGGTTGCGCAGGTCGTAGAGGCTGGGTGCGGTGTGGCCCAGAAGGCGCTGCTGCTCGACACTGGCCGGCTCGGTGTCGGCTTGGGTGACGATGATGCGGCGCAGCGAGTTGCGGTGCTCACCGGGGACGTCCATCCATGCCGGAGCGCCCGCGTCGTCACCACACTTGACGGTGGGCTCGGCGTCGTTGGGCTTGAGGAAGATGCCCCAACGGTAGTCGGGCATCTTCACGTGGCCGTAGTTGGCCCAGCCGCCGGCGTCCACGGAGATCGCGGTCCGCAGGTACACCGGCTTGTCCGCGAAGTCGGTGGGTCCCATGTCGTTCCACCACTCCAGGTAGTTGGGGAGCCAGCGCTCGAGAGCGCGTTGGAGCTTGGGGTCGTCACTCAACCCGACGTTGTTCGGGATCTTGGCCGTCAGGTCGACGCTATTGCTTGTAGCTGTAGTCATTGCGAGTGTTCCTGGAGTGTTGAGCCTGGAGTGTTGAGCTAGACGCGGCGCCAATCGAAGGCGGGGCGTTCGGGACGGCCGTACATCGTGAGTGCGCCCTCGGGGCCGGTGGCGTTGGGGCGGATGAAGATCCAGTTCTGCCATGCGCTGAGGCGGGCGTAGATCTTGGAATCGGGCGTTTCAGGACCGACGAAGCGGAGGTTCTGCTCCATGCCGGTGAGTGCATCGGGAGACAGGCTCACCCGCTCTTCGATGGCGATCCGGATGTCGTCGTCCCAGTCGATGTCATCGAGCAGCATCGTGGAGAGTCCGGCCTCGTCGGCGTCTTCGGGGCCGAGCAGGTCGCGCCGTCCGGTGAGGGCTTCGGCCTTCTCGGGTTCGCCGTACAGGTGCGCCTGGATTCGAGTGAGGCCGGTGTTCATCGGCAACGCGCCCTCGTTGAGGTCGCCCATCCCTACGTGAACGACGTTGTCCGGATCGTCCAGCAAGTAGAACCTGTCGGCCGCGAGAGCGAGCTCCAGGAGGTTGCCAGCGAAGGCAGTGCCGGCATCTCCGAGGGCGAAGAACGAGCGGCTCGTGTTGTCCATGCGGCGGAGCACGCGGCCCATGTGCAGCAGCACTTCGCGAACGAACCAGTGGTCGCGGGTCTTCACGAGCGCGGCGTCGTGGGCGATCACGCGCTTGGCATCCCCTTTGGCGCGCACGACGATCATCCCCACGTTGGGATGGTTGCAGCGCAGCTGCAGCAACGCGTCGTCGAACTCGCGATAGGCACGAAGCGCCCAAAGCTGGTCCCCGGCGGCGTGCATGGCTTCGGCGCCGCGCTCGGCCAGCGCGACATCGTCGGCGGTGGGTCCTTCGATGGTGAGCGTCGCGGTGCGGGCCTTGTCATCCCACGTGACTTCCACGCTGGAGTACTTGCGGCCGGCGTCGCTCTCTTCGACCCCGAGCTTGCCCAGCTTCACGCCTTCGCGAGTGCCGGTGGCGAGGTCGGTGGTCTCGGAGATGATCGCTTCGCAGCGGGCGGCGATCTGCGTGTCGAACTTCGAGCGCGGGAAGACATCGTCGACCAGGTTCCATTGGACCGCACGCTTGCCCCGCATGCCCTCGGCCATGGTGGAGAACACGTCTGCGCGGTCCCGGCGGATGCGGCGTTTGTCGACCAGGCGGGTGAGGCCCCCGGTTCCTGGCAACACCCCCAGCAGTGGGACTTCGGGAAGGCTCACTGCCGAGTTGCCGTCGTCCTGCAGGTAGATCTCCTTGCAGGCCAGCGCGAGCTCGTAGCCGCCTCCAGCAGTCGTTCCGTTGCACGCGGCGATGTAGACCTGCGCGCTGGCTTCGGTGGCTTCCTCGATCTCGCAGCGGGTCTCGTTGGTGAACTTGCAGAAGTTCACCTTCCAGCCGTGGGTGCTGGTGCCGAGCATGTGAATGTTGGCTCCGGCGCAGAACACCTTCTCGTTGGCGGAGGTCATCACGACCACCCGCACTTCGGGGTGTTCAAACCGCATGCGACGGACGATGTCCGCGAGCTCCACGTCCACACCGAGGTCGTACGAGTTGAGCTTCAGCTCGTAGTCACTTCGAAGGCCGCCATTTGGATCGACATCCATCGCGACGCGGGCGATGGCTCCGTCGTACGAGACTTTCCAGTGTCGGTACGACGCCGGATCGACCTCGAAGTCAACGTTCACATCCGTGTTCGATGAGGATCCCATTCGCCGAAAATGCTAGCCGAAACGCCCCAGCCGAAAACGTGTGCAAACCGGGTGGACGCCCTGCGATGAGTCGTGCGTCGTCGCACGGTGACGTTGGCGCGGCGACCTTTGCTCGCGCGTCACCGATGTGAGCGCGGCCTATCTCCGAACATCAGAGGGACTCGAGCCAACTCGACACTTGCTCATGTTCGTGAACATATGCTGGAGCCTCACTGAGGACCCGTTCCGCCTGTTTCGCAAGCGTGAGCGCTCTCTCGGTGTTTCGATGCGAACCTCGTTGCCACAACGCGCGTGCAAGCATCGTGGCGGTGGTTGCCCAGTCTGGGGTCTCTTGGCCAAAGAGGGCGAGAGCGCGTTCGAGTGGCGGGATTGCCCGGCGTACCTGTCCGCGCTCGAGGAACACCTCGCCGAGTCCACTGAGGGGATACGCGCAGATGGGGGCATCCGAGCCTCTGAGGCGCTCGAGAGCCTCGAGTGAACGCTCGAACCCCACTTTGGCGTCTTCTAGACGGCCAAGTCGGAGCCGCGCCGCGGCGACGTTGTTCTGGCTCAGTGCTGCGTCGAACGATTCGGGGCCGTCCGCGCTCTCCGCGAGGACCAAGACACGCTCACGCAAGGCCAGTGATCCCGCGTGGTCACCCGCGCGCTCGAGGGTCAGGCTCATCGCACGCAACGTCGACCGCAGCCGGCGATCGGAGGGCGTGCCCTTCTTCTCTTCAATGATGAGCAGCCGACGCTGTTGCTCGAGGGCCGCGTCGAAGTTGCCCCGCTCGGTCTCGAGGCTGGCGCGGGTACGAAAGAGCGTCCCCATCTGCCAACTGTCGGGTTCAAAGTGCTTTGCGAGCGAGGCTTGAGCGAGCTCGAGCAAGACCTCGGATTCTTCGAAGTCCGTTTCGGCGAGCGCGGACTGAGCGAGCCCGAGGTACGCGGACGCGATGTTCGGGTGGTCGGACCCGAACAGTTCGAGGTACCCGTCGAGTAGTTGCTCGTAGTGGAAGCGAGCCCGCCCAGGCAGCTGGCGGTGGAGTTGGAGCCCGCCGAGAATCGCGTGAAAGGACGGGATGATGAGCGACGCGTCGGGGCCCGCAGATGTCGCGAGGTCGAGTCCATGCTCCGCAGCCTGGAGTGCGTCGTCGAGTTTCCGCTGCGACAAGAGGATCCGGGCGTGCTCCTTGTAGTACTGAGCGCGGGCGAGCAGAGAGCCACCTCGTCGTGCGATGGCACCTGCTTCCTCGTCCCAACGCAGGGCGCCGTCCACGTCCTGAAGCTCGTTGATTTGAGCGAGCATCAGGCGGGTCGCGGCCCGCAGGGCGAGGGTGTCCAGCCCGTGGCGCATCGCATCCGAGAACGCGCCCTCCAGGGTTGTGATCCCGACCTCAGGCTGCCCGCCGGACGACTGAAGGATGCCTCGAAGGAGCGCGGCACGGATCCGGAGCGAGGGAACCGGGAGAGCCACGAGGCGAGGCCACGCCTCCTCGAGCTTCTCCTGTGCTTCTTCGACTCGGCCAGCGGAGTGGAGAATCTGCACGCTGGAGAGCGTCTCTCTTCCGGCGCGAATCCTGTGCCGGAGCCCGGGAAGATCGCTCGCTGCTCGGGCTGCGGCAGGGGGCTCGATGCAGCTACGTGGATCTCCGACTTCCCCAAGAATGGTGAGCGCGGTGCGAGCCGAGGTGTCGTGCCGCGAGAGTATCGAAAGCGACTGTTCGAAGTCGATCTCACGGATCTCGAGACACTCGAGCGACGCAGAGGACACTGCCCCGGCTTCCCGATTTCGTCGACAGATCGGTGTGAACACCGAGGACCAATCCTCCGCGTATGCAGAGACTTCTCGGGCGACGCTCGAGGCTAGATGTGCAGAATCTCGTTCACGCAGCCTTCGGTCGATCTGCGCGAGAACCAAGCCTTGTCCTTCCAGGAGTGAGGACTCCGCGGCGCAGGGGTCTTCGTTCCACGTGACCCCGCTCGATATACCTCCGAGGGCGACGACTGCAGCGGCGGTCATCCCGACGATTCGCGGAGCGCGACGACGCTGCGTTCGTTCCAGGGCCTCCACCAGGTGACGAACACTCTCGTGCCGCTCCCTCGGCTCGGCCCTCATCCCCTTGGCAAGCAGGGCGAACAGTCGGCGGTCTCTCCAGCGGATGTCGGGCGTTGCTGGGCCCTCGAGGATCGACTCGGCGAGGGCACTGGGCGTCGTACCGGCAAACGGTGGGCGCCCGTAGAGCGCTTCGTACAACGATACGCAGAACGCGAACTGATCGCTGGCTGGAACCGCAGCCTCGCCGAGAAGCTGTTCGGGGGCCATGTAGCGCGGCGTGCCCACGAGGCTGCCGACCTGGGTGAGCTTGAGGGTTCCTGCGAAACCATCCGCTTCGTCGTCAGTCGTGGATTTGTCTCCTGCGGTGGAGACGAGTCCAAAGTCAGCGACGCGGGGGCGCTGGTCTGCGCCGATCAGAACGTTCGTCGGCTTGAAGTCTCGGTGGATGAGGTCGGCCTCGTGAGCAGCGGCCAGCCCATGTCCAGCGCGAATGAACATCGAGATGACTTCGTTTTGAGAGCGGCCCTCGCACCAGACGTCGAGCGTTAGACCATCGACGAACTCCATCGCAATGAACAGACCGTCGCGGTAGCGGCCGACGTCGTAGATCGGCAAGACGTTGGGGTCCGACAGCCGGGCCAGGGCCCGGGCCTCCCGGGCGAGTCGGAAGCGTGCGGATGGCCGCTGAGCCCATCGTGCGTTGAGCACTTTGACCGCGACGGGTCGCGCAAGCTTCGGATCCCAAGCCTGGTAGACCACGCCCATGGTTCCCGAGCCCTCGCGGTGCTCCAGCCGGTACCGACCCACGTACATCCCACTGGGAAGCGGGCTCTCGGTGGTGGGCTCTCCGGAAGAGCCGGCCACCGCTGCGACGATCATGCGGCATGCTGCGCACTCATCGAGGTGCCGCTCCGTCTCGGCGTGGTCGGCTTGCGACGCGACGCCTTCGGCGAACGCGAGAAGCGTTTCGTCGTCGGGGCATGGCGTGGACGAAGTCATCGCGGCGGCTCGAACCGTTCCCCTCATACAACATGCGACATGTAGTTTCTGTGGTGTGCTCCACAGCGCGCGCCGCACTCCTACAAACAAAGCTCGTGCACACGTGCTCGAATCAGTGCAGAACTCGCCCGTGGGCCCGAAGCCAGAGGAGGTATTCACCGCTCTTCGCGCCGGTGGATTCGTCGGTCTCGCGTCTATCTCCACTGCGCTTGCTGAATGCATCGAGCGGGCGCACGAGGCGCTTCCGGAGGTGCGCGCTTCGCCCCAAGCGTGGGCGGTTCGGGTTCAGACGGTCTGTGCATCTCTCGAGCCGTCGAGCTACGGCGATGCCTTCTCGGGTCTCGACCCCGAAGAGCAGCTTCTCGTCGCGGCGCTTTCGGAAGGGGATGTCGGCGCGCTCGCGGTGTTTGAGGAGAGCTACATGCCGGAAGTTGATCGCGCGCTTCGACGGTTTTCCTTGGATGCCGATCGCCGCGCGGAGTATCGGCAGCAGGCGTGCGTACGGATGCTGGTGGGAGAGCCCCCCAAGCCTCCCCGGATTCAGGAGTTTCACGGACGCGGACGACTCCGGGGTTGGATTCGAACCGTGACCGCGCGGCTGGTCCTCAACGGAGAGCGCGACGCTCGTGCGCACGAGCCGGTCGAAGAGCTCCTCGATGGGCTCGTGGCGCGGCCCGTGCAGATGCACAAGCACGACCCGCGGCGACGCGCGCAGTTCCAGTTGTTGCTGCGCACCTCCTTTCGCGCCCTTTCCCGGCGCGAGCGGACCATCCTTCGGATGCGGTACCTGGACAGTATCCCGGCGACCGCCCTCGCTCGGGTCTACAAGGTGCACGAGTCGACCATGTCGCGCTGGCTGTCGACCGCGCGCGAGGAGCTCCTGTCATTGTTCGAAGGAAATGCGGTGGCGGAACTCGGCGGACGAGACCAGGCCGACGAACTCATTGCGCTGGTCGAGAGCCGGGTCGATCTGAGCCTTCAGGGGTTGTTCGAGAGCGAGGTCAGCGACGTCAAAGACTGAGGTCCTCGACCAGCTCCCGAATCGTTGGAGTGTCGAAGAGTGCGGCGGTCGGAAGCAGCACCCCCTGGGCCTTCGCTTTGGCGAGGATGTGGACCGAGTGAATCGAGTCGCCGCCGAGGGCGAAGAAATCGTCGTCGATCCCGACGCGCTCGACCCCAAGGACCTCCGTCCAAATGCTGGCCAGCGTCCGCTCGACCGACGAGCGCGGCGCAGAAAAACCATGCTCGGCGGTTTCGTCGTGAGGCCGCATTGCACCGAGCGCTGCGCGATCGACCTTCCCGTTTGGCGTCATCGGGAGCGCGTCGAGAATCACGAAGGCGGCGGGGATCATGTACGCGGGGAGCGTCTGTCTCAAGGCGGTGCGCAGGGCGTCCGCGCTGCTGTCTTCCCCGACGACGTACCCGACGAGGCGGGCGCCTTCGGTTTCGGTTTCGATGAGCACGGTGGCTGCCCGGATGGAGGCGCACCGCTCGAGCGCATGCTCGATCTCGCCGAGCTCGATCCGGTGTCCTCGGATCTTGACCTGGTGGTCGATTCGGGCGCGGTGATCGAATGCCCCGTCGTCGAGGATGCGGACGCGGTCTCCGGTTCGGTACCGCCGCGGCTGCTCCGGTCGGGAGATGAACTTCTCCTCGGTCAGTTCGGGCCGTGCGTGGTAGCCGCGAGCCAGGCCAGCGCCGCCGATCCAGAGTTCTCCAGCAACGCCGACCGGGACCCGGCGTTCGTGGGGATCGAGAACGTGGAGCGTCGCTCCACTGATGGGGCGGCCGATCGGAATGGTGGAACCGCCGGTGTCTGTGACTCGCTGAAACGTGGTGTAGACGGTGCACTCGGTCGGGCCGTATCCGTTCCACAGCGCCTTGACACGTCCAAGAAGCCGCTTCGCCAGAGGAGGAGGGAGCGCCTCGCCTCCGCAACACAGCCGCAACGATGACAAGCCCGCCCAGTCCGCGGCCAGCAGCATGCGGCACGCGCTCGGGGTTGCGTGCATGATCGTGGGCTGGGCCCGCTCGATGAGGTTGGCGAGGGCGAACCCGTCGGAGACGGTCGCGCTGCTGGCGAGGTGGACCTGTGCACCCACGCTCAGGGGGACGAACAGATCGGCGGTCGCCATATCGAAGGCGACGCTGGCAATCGCCAGACCCACGTCGCGAGACGTCATGCCCGGCTCATGCTGCATCGAGGCGAGCAGGTTGGCGACCGCGCCGTGGGTGATGACGGCGCCCTTGGGGGTGCCGGTTGAGCCCGAAGTGTAGAGCAGGTACGCGGCGTCTTCGGGAGAGAGCGCCGGTCCCGAGTCGAACGCCGTGCCGGGCAGGGGCTCATCGAGACACACCGTGCGGAGTCGGTCGGGCACCGCGCCGAGCAGCTCGCTCCGGGTGAGCACGAGGTCGGTTGCGGCGTCGTCGAAGGTAAAGGCAAGACGCTGGGTCGGGTGACTTGGGTCCAAGGGAACGTAGGCCGCGCCCACGGTGTGGACCGCCAGCAAGCACGCGAGCAGATCCGTGTTCCTCGGGTGGAGAATGCCGACTCGGTCGCCGTACCCTACGCCCAGAGCGTGCAGACTGCCGGCGATGGCTCGCACGCGGTCATGCAGTGCTGCGTAGGTGAGGTCGCCATCCTCGTCCGCAACCGCGACCGCATCCGGGGTCTCTTGGGCCCAGTGCCGCAGCCAGTGGTGGGGCGGATGCTCGAGCGGGGCTCTGTGTGCAGGTGCGGTCGCAAACCCATCGAGCTGCTGCTCCTCCTGCGGAGAGAGGAGTTCAGCTTGCTGCGGGGCCTGATCAGCATCCATCGCCATCGCGTGCAGCGCTCTGAGGTAGTAGCCGCCGATGCGCTCCACAGTCTCCGGGCTCATATGGTGCGCGAGCAGTTGCAGCGAGGCTTGTCCATCGACGTCTTCGAGGCAGACATCGACTTCCAGGGGGATCTCCGTCATCGCGAAGGACTGGGCCGCATCGATGGCGCCTCCTTCGCTGTCGACCAGCCGCGCCCTCGGCAGCCCTCGGGCGCGGTCGAAGACGTGGAAGTCCATGAAGTTGAGAAGCGAGACAAACGTGCCGCTGCCACCGGGGCGAGCCTTGCTCAGCGGGTAGAGGCCATGACGGGCGACGGCACGCTGGGTGAGGTGGGTGCGTTCGACGAGGGCACGCCAGGAGGCCGCGCTGGCGCTCTGGCGAAGGGCAGCCGTGTTGAGAAAAAGCCCTAGTGACTGGTCTGCGTCCGCGACTTCGGGGCGACCGGAAACCGAGACTCCGGTGACGACGTCGTCTTGCCCGGTCAGGTACGCCATCACTGCGACGTGTCCGGCGAGGATGACCGCCTGCATCGAGGTCTGGGTGGTCTCGGCGAGGCCGCGCAGCCGCTGGACGAGCAACGGGGGCAGAGGGACGCTGGTGTGGTGCTGTGTCCAGCTGTCGACGTGCCACGACTCGGGTAAGGACGCATGGGCAACGTCGGCCATGGCGTCCTCCCAGAAGCGCCGGTTGTCCTCGCAGTGGCTCGCCTCGTGTTCCAGCGCAGCGCGGGCACGCAGCGGTTCGAGCAGGGGCTCCGATGCGTCGGACGGTTGCCCGGCGAGAGCGGCGTCGTAGCGGTGGACGATCTCCGTCACCATCGCCGAGGTGCTCCAGCCATCGAAGAGCGCATGGTGGGTGGTGTGGAGCAGAGAGAACGTGTTCTCTTCGAGCCGGACAATGTGGAAGCGGACCAGTGGACCTCGTTCGAGGTCGAACGCGGTCAGCCGCTCTTGTTGCATCCAAGCGTCGACGGCCTGTCGCTGTTGCACAGGCGCGTGCCCCCGAAGATCCTCGACCGTGAGCGGCAGAGTCGCGTTGTTGTGGATGCGCTGCAGCTGGGCACCCTTTGCCCCCGTGTCGATCGAGGAGCGTAGGGTGGGGTGCCGCCGGACCATGTCCGAGAGCACACCCTGCAGCATCTCGAGATCGAATGGGCCCTCGATCCTCGATCCGAACGTGTTGAGATACAGCGGCGCGTCGGCGTGTGACGCCATCACGTGCAGCATCCCGACCTGAAGGGCGGTCAACGGGAATGCGTCGACCACGTCTTCGGGGAGCCGTGCACGGTCCTCCGAAGAGAGCCAGGCAAACGGTTCGGTGGACGTCGAGGAGACGCGCTCGGTGAGCTCCACGGTCTCGGCGAGGGTCCGGATCGTCGGGGTGTCGAAGAGCTGTCCGACGGTGGTGCTCAGGCCTTCCTCGCGCAACCGGGTGATGATGGAAACGCTGCGAATGGAGTCTCCGCCGAGGGCGAAGTAGTTGTCGTCGATCCCCACGGCGTCGAGGTCGAGGACCTCCTGCCAAACGGCGACGAGCGTCGCTTGCTGCGGATTGGTGGGGGCCGCAAAGTCGACGCTTTCATCGATGTAGACCTTTTCGACCGCGGGAAGCGCGTTGCGGTCGACCTTGCCGTTGGGGGTGAGCGGGAGCTGTTCGAGGAAGACGTACGCGCCAGGGATCATGTAGGCGGGAAGCGTTTGCCCGAGCAGGTTTCGCACCTCGTACATGTTGATGTTGGGGTCCGAAGACGCGACGTAGGCGAGCAGCTTGCCCCCATCACAGCGACGGTCAACCACGGCCACCGCATCGGTCACCGTGGGGACCTTCTGCAAGGCGGCCTCGACCTCTCCCAGTTCGATTCGAAAGCCTCGAACCTTGACCTGCTGGTCGGTGCGTCCGAGGTGTTCGTACGTCCCGTCTTCATGCAGTCGCGCGAGGTCGCCGGTTCGGTACAAACGACGGCCCTCGATGTCCACAAAGGCGCGGGTGGTGAGGTCGGGGCGTCCCAGGTAGCCGCACGCCAGTCCAGCACCGCCGATGTAGAGTTCGCCACAGACGCCGATGGGTACGGCGTGCCCGCGTGGGTCGAGGATGTGGAACGTGGTGTTTGCGATCGGGCTCCCGATCGAGACCGGGGCTTCGGCAGACGTGACGCGGTGTGCTGATGACCAGATGGTCGTCTCGGTGGGCCCGTAGAGGTTCCACAGCTGGGCCCCGCAGGGGAGGAGAGACTGGGCAAGCGCCGAGGGGAGCGGCTCGCCGCCGCACAAGATCCGAAGCGACGGATCTCCGGACCAGCCAGCCGCGAGGAGCAAGCGATACCCGCTGGGGGTCGCCTGGAACACCGTGGGGCGTACAACATCCAGCTGCTTGGCCAGGGCGTGTCCGTCGGACGCGACACCGCTGGGTGTGATCACGACCTGGGCGCCGACCATGAGAGGGAGGTAGAGCTCGAGCCCAGCGATGTCGAACGAGAGGCTGGTGGCTGCGAGCAGTACATCGTCGGCATGCAGGCCGGGGACTTCGGCCATCGACGCCAAGAAGTTGCTCAGCGCCCGGTGGGGGACCTCAACACCCTTGGGGCGCCCTGTGGACCCGGAGGTGTAGAGCACGTACGCGACGCTGGACGCGCTGCTGCCCTCACCCCGCCACGCTTCGAAGCTGTCGAGGTCTTCACCGTCGACCGCCAGGTTGATTCCGGGGTGCGAGGGCGCGGACGCGACCAGGGCATGTTCGGTCAAGAGGATCTCGACGCCGGCGTCTTCAACCATGAAGGCGAGCCGGTCGCTCGGAAACTCGGGGTCCAGCGGAACGTAGGCTGCGCCCGCCTTCATCACCCCAAGAAGGCACGCGAGAAGATCCACGCCGCGGCGCAGATGAATCCCGACCCGGCTGCCGCGTGTCACGCCCTGCGCATGCAAGCGGCCCGCGATCTTGGCCGCACGTTCGGCGAGCGCGGCGTAGCTCAGCGTCTGGTTTCCGTCCGCGGCGGCGACGCGGTCGGGGGTCTGGCGTGCGTGTTGCTCGACGCGCTCGATGACGGTGCGGGAGTCGAAGAGCCGGCTGGTGTCGTTGTAGGTCGCGATGCGCTCGCGCTGAGCGTGCGACAGCAGGCTGCCGCGCAGGGGTCCCTGGGAGGGGTCCTTCGCTTGCGCGACCGCCTGCTGGAAAACCTCTTCCAGCGATCCGGCAAAGGCGGCCGACGCGGGTGCACGAACTCGGAGCTGGGCTCGTGGCGAACCCGGCTCGCACGCGAAGGAAACGTGGAGTGCGTCGAGGGGGTCCGACTCGATGTCGACCGGCGTCGCGGTCGGCGTGGAGAGGAAGACGAGCGATGGCGAATCCGCGGGTCCTTGTGGATGGGTGGACTCCGCCGACAGCACCAGCTGGGCACGAGCTTCGAGCTGTGACCATGTCTGCACAGCGATGTCGACGGAGCGCACCTGCGTGCTTGTTCCACGCAGCGCACAGACCACGACGTCCGTCGCCGAGACCACCCCTGTCACCCGAAGCGCGAGGGCCAGGGCAGCGGGAGGCGTCGAGATTCCGGTCGGGAGCTCCAGGTCAAACGAAGTCGTGGTCATGGCGGGATGGTCAGCGGAGGTCATGGCGGCGCCGTGGTCGGGACAGACCCTAGAAGTACGACTGCAGGGTTCCGGTGCGTCGGATGTCTGCGGTCGCACAGTGGAAGCTCCCGCCGAAGCGATAGTTGTTTCGGAACGCACAGGGAATGGGCTCGAAGCCCCAGTCCTTGAGTGCGTTGATCAGCGGCTCTTCGCTCTTCTCCACGATGATTCGTTTTTCATCGAGGGAGAGCATGTTCATCGAGAGCCACCGGAAGCTGCGATACAGCGGGTAGCTCTCTGGAAGCGTCGAGCGCGGAGCTGTCAGGAGTTCCCAGTTCGAGTTCTTCAGCACGTCGGGAACCGCCTTGAGGGGCCGATCCGGGTTGACGAGGATCTTGCCCGGGCACAGCGGAACGAACGTTGCGTCGATGTGAATGGCGCGGTCGTCTTCAAACTCCACGACATGGAGGCGGTAGTCGTCACCGAGGTGTCGTCGAAGCCACTCGATCCCGAACAGGTTGGTGACGTGGCTTCGCTGCACGAACAGGTCTCGACCGCAACGCGCAACGTCGGCTGCGTCGAACACCGGCTCGAACTCGGTGGTGACGTACTCTTCGCCGCGCACGTAGTCGTGTTTGTAGAGTTCGTCGGTGAGCTGGGGTTTGGGTGCGGCGGTCCAACGCGCGCCCTGTTTGAAGTAGTCCTTGATCAGGTCCCGGTACGCGAGGAACTCGAAGTATCGCGAGCGCCACGACATTGTCGCCTCGATGATCTCGTCCCCGATCACCAGCAGGACATCACGGGGGTCGGCCTGCACGTTGCCGCCGGGGCTCTGCCACTGCGGCGTTCCGAAAGACTCGGAGTGGTCCAGCGGCTTGGGGCGCTTGACGGTCACGCCTTCGCCTTCGAGGATTCGAATGAACTCCGCGAGCTCCTTGAGCGCCGGGGCGGTTCGGTGCCGGTCGATGGACTTGCCGCCGCGGTCGAGGTGGAAAGCGCGCGACGACTCGACGTCTTCCTTGGGCATCACGGCTTGGAGTCCAATCTCCCACGGGAGGTCGGCTCCTCCGTCGAGGAGACCCACGATGATCTCTTCGAGCGGGTCCCATTCGTTGTGCGAGTTCACGACGCTGGTGTTGTTGGATTCCATCTTTCTTTCACTTCGGTAGGGGGGGCGGGCTCGACAAACGCAGGCCCGGTCCGCCCGGCATAAGCGAGGCGCGCTGAGCGTTCGTTTGTGCCAGCCCCTCGAGAACTGCGCGCGAACATGAGTCCATAAAGACGCGTTTGCAAGCGTTCGGCGGGCTCCAGAGACAAAAAAAGAAAAAGCGAAAAACTTCTGCAAGGTCTTGGGGCGGCCGTGTCTACCCCTCAATACCCTGCCGAGATTCGGGACTGATCGACATGACCGCGACGAAGACAAACCTCTCTGTTTCCCGAAAACAGCACTCCGGTCGTTCCGCGATGACCGTGTCCCATGCGGCCACATCGGCGTCGACGGACACCGGGTTCGACACGCCATTTACAACGGCGCAGCTCGAAGAGCTACGTGGTCTGATGTCCAACGACGCGGAGGTCGAGGGATTCGTGGAGCGGCTGCACAGGGAGTGCGGAGCCGTTGACCTCAAGCGGGGCGAGTACTACCCGGAACTGCTGCGGGCGACGCTGAGCATGCGTCAGCAGATTGCCACGGTGATGGGTGTGGACTTCGTCCAGGCGCAGCCGAACTTCGGAAGCAACGGCTCGATCGACGCGGTCTTCACTGCTGCGCGGCTGTTCGAAACCGAGTCCGCCAGGGCATGGGAAGCCCGACGCAGCGCCGAAATCGCGGCATGTCTCGATGATGAAATGCTCGACCGTACGGCGATGCGGGAGCGCCTGGAGGCGCTCGAGTCCTCCCGGCCCGGTCACGGCGTTCTCGTTGCTACGCCCACGTACTTCCGGAACTACAACTCGGCGGCCTCCAAGGGGCTGACGATTCACTCGGTGCCGGTGACCGCCGACCATCGCTTCGACACGGATTCGTATATCGAGGCGCTCGAGGCTGTACAGCCGACGGTTGCGGTGTTGGTGACACCCAACAACCCCACCGGTGTGGCCATTCCGGACGCCGATCTTCGTCGTGTCCTCGACGCACTCCCCGAGGGGACGTGGTGCATGCTCGATCGTACGCTCGTCAACTGCCAGGACGAGGTCTCTACGCGAGAGCTTCTCGACCAGTATGCGCATGTCAACCTCGTCGTGTTGCATTCGTTCTCGAAGTACAAGGGCATGTCGCAGCATCGGGTGGGCGTGGCCCTGTACTCCAATCCGGAGTTCGCGCAGCAGCTCGAGCCGATGCTCCCTCTGTGTCTCAGCCTCGAGGGCATCGTCAAGGCGATGCACTGGATCGAGCGCGACGGCGGCTTCGTCCCCAACCCCCAGACCGTCGAACACATTCGGGAGAATCGGGTCCGCATGGAGGCGTTCGTCGCCGCCCACCCGCGGTTCTCCATCACCGACTTCTCGGGGAACTACACCCTCATCACGCTCCCCGATGAACTGGATTCGTACGGGGTCAGCGATGCGCTCGCGGAGGTGGGTTTGTATGTGATGCCGGGCCACGCGTTTCCCGAACCCAACGCTCGTGTCGTGCGAATCCACGTGGGGGGCGCGCCAGAACACGTACGCACGCTGACGGACGCCTTGGCGACACTCGACCTCAGTGCTCGCGCTGCGTCGACCGATTCACAGCCGATTGCGCGACTCGTGTTGGCCATTTTTCGACGCCACCTGGGAAATGATGAGGCCACCGGCGAGGACGACTTTTTCGACCTCGGTGGGGACTCGTTCCTCGCGATGGAGGTGGTCGCCGAGGTGACGCGCGAACTCGGGTTCCCGCTGGAGCTTGCGGTTCTGCTCGACTCCAAAACTATCGGTGAGGTGATCTCCCACGTCCAGGCTGGAGTCTCCGGCAACAAGGAAGCATGAGCGACTTTCAGTTCGCGGTCGACCTGGACCGCTTTGTCTCGGGGCAGCCGCACGACGAGTTCGCGCGGCTCCGACGCGAAGCTCCAATCTCGTGGAATCCGCTTCCGAAATCACGGAAGAAAGACGACGGGTTCTGGCTGGTGACGCGTCACGAGGATGTCGTCGCGGCCTCTCGGAACGCAGCGGTGTTCAAGTCCAACGAGGGCACGCTGCTGGTCGACCACCCACCGGCGACCGCACCCGCTCCGTGGTCGATGATCAAGAACGAGTTTTGCTCGCTCGACGCGCCCATCCATCGCACGTATCGAAACCTACTCGCCCCCAAGTTCACGCCGAGGGCGATCGCTTCGATGGAGGCTCCGATGCGTGCACTTGCGCAGACCCAGATCTCCGCCGCGTACGAGAAGGGGTCGTTTGACTTTTCCGAGGCGCTGGCAGTGGAGTTCCCCACCACGGTGGTCCTCGTGCAGTTGCTGGGCCTACCGGAGGAGGACCGCCACAAGGCCGCGTACTGGAGCGACGTCCTCTCCGCCCCCGAAGATCCGCACTTCAAGCACGCGCCAGACGCGACGATGCGCGCGGTGCAAGAGATGTACGACTATGCGATCGCGCTGGTCCAATCCCGTCGCGACGAGCCCCGCGACGATCTTGCCAGCGTTCTGGCACACACCACGCTTCCGGACGGCTCCGTGCTGTCCGATGAGATGTTCACGCACTACTTCTGGTCGATGATTCTCGGTGCATTCGACACGACCGCCGCGACGATCGCCGGCGGAGCGCTCGCGTTGATCCAACGCCCGGACACCGTGCGGATGCTTCGCGACGACCCGTCGCTGATATCGACCGCGGTCGAGGAGATGCTGCGTTGGGTCAGCGCGGTTGTCTACTTCCGCCGAACTGCGAGCGAGGACACGACGCTTGGCGGACAGGCGATTGCGAAGGGTGATCGCGTCGCCCTTTGTTACCCGTCGGCGAACCGGGACGAGACGGTCTTCGAGGATCCCGAGGTGTTCGACATCACGCGGAATCCAAACCCTCATGTGTCGTTCGGGTTCGGGCCGCACTTTTGTCTGGGTGCGCATCTGGCTCGAATGGAACTGCGCATCTTCTTCGAAGTGCTGCTGGCCCAGGATGACTGGCTGGCTTTGGGGGGAGAGGTGCGACACGCCCGATCGAACTTTCTCAACCGCATTCACACCTTTCCCGTGACTCGAACCGCTTGGCCGAGATGACCCACGCACCGACTCAAGAAACCGTCCTGCAGAAACTCGAGCGTCTCGCGACGGCCGAGCCGGACCGCCCTGCCGTCGAGCACGGGGACGACGTGCTCAGCTATGGTGAGCTTTGGGCGCGGTCGAAAGACGTTGCGGCCTCGTTGGTCGAGCGGGGGGAGGTGGAGCCTGAGCCGGTCGCTGCGTTGGCCCGGGCGCGCGGCTGTGGGTATGTCGTTGGACTCGTCGGAATCCTTCGCGCCGGTTGGACGTGCTTGCCGCTCGATGTGAAAACGCCGGAGGAGTACAACGCGGCGCTGCTCGATCGCGCGCGCGCGCGCGTACTCGTCTCCGACTCCAGCGTTCCCGACTCGTTCATGCGCGGCATGGCCCGGCTGGGTCCTGCCACGTCGGACCCTCCGATGCCCTCGGTCACCGTAGCGCAGCGGGCGTGCCTCTTCTTCACCTCTGGCTCAACGGGGAAGCCCAAAGGGGTCGAAGTGCTGCATCGAGGAATCGCGCAACTGGTCCGAGATCGGAGCATCGTCCCGCTTGGGGCATCCGACCGGATCGCGCAGATGGCATCGGTGGCGTTTGATGGCTCGACGTTCGAGATCTGGGGAGCTCTGCACAACGGTGGAACGATTGTTGTGCCTCCTCGGTGGCCGGTGGCGCCGCGGGAGTTCGCGGCGTTCGTCGTCGACCGCGGCATCACCACGCTGGTGATCACCGCCGCGTTCTTTACCCTGCTGATGCGGGACGCGCCGGAGGCGTTCGACCGTCTGCGGATGATCATTGTAGGCGGTGACGTCGTGCCGCTGCCGGCGGTACGGGACGTCATGACGCGCTGCCCGGAGCTGATCGTGGTCAATGGCTACGGCCCCACCGAAGACACCACGATCAGCTGCCAGCACCGGGTCGTACCGTTTGACGTCGAGCAGCGTCAGCGCATCCCCATTGGTCGGCCGATTGCCGGATCTTCGGTGGCGGTGCTCGATGCTTCGGACCGACCGGTTGCGCCGGGAACTCCTGGTGAGCTCTGTATCGCAGGGGAAGGGCTGGCCCGGGGGTACTTGAACAACCCCGAGGAGACCGCGGCGCGCTTTCGAGAGGTTGAGACCGAAGGCCGGCGGCGTCGCTACTACAGCACTGGCGACCTGGTCGTGGACACCGGCGATGGGGTCTTGGAGTTTCTGGGGCGACGCGACAGCCAAGTGAAGATTCGCGGGCACCGTATCGAGTTGCGCGCCGTTGAGCACGCGATGCTGGAGCATGACCACGTGGCCGCAGCCGCGGTCATAGTCGCCGGCGATACGGCCGCCGACAAGGTCTTGTGCGCGGTCGTCGTGCCGCAACCCGGCGAGGAAGATCCGAAGTTTGCCAACGGTGTGCGCCGGTACCTACGGCAGCACTGGCCGGCCTCGTACGTCCCCGCTCGCATGGAGGTCCTCGATGCGTTGCCGATGACGCGGAACGGAAAGGTCGACCTCGCGTCACTTCGGGAGTTGTTCTCCTAGTGGCCGCTGAGCGGGTGGACGTCGCCCCTCTCACGCCGACCCAGCAGCTGCTGTACTGCTTCGAGCGCGCGACTCCGGGGACGGCAGCCTACCGGGTCGAGCACGTCTTTCGGGTTCGCGGGGCGCTCGATCTCGTCATGCTGCAAGCGGCACTCAACCGCGTTGCCAACCGGCACGATTCGCTGCGTGCCGAGTTCTCCGCCGAGGTGCCGCGGGGCGCCGAAGGATACCAATTCCTCGGCGTCGTTCAGCGCTACGCCGCGTCGGTGCAGGTCCCTCTCGCGGTCTCCGATGGACCGCCGAACGGACCCTGCGAAGGGGAGGCTGCTTGGATCGACGCTGTGCTGGAGACACCGATCGCGCTGGACTCGGCTCCACTGCTTCAGGCGTTCGTGCGAAGGGCCTCGGCGGACGAGGCTGTGCTCGTGCTGCTTGCGCATCATTGCGTCTGGGATGGATGGTCTGCGGGGCTCTTCCTCGCCGAGCTGGGGGACGCGATGACGGCCGCGGACGCGGGCACGCCCTGGAGCCCGCCTCCGGCCCCGTCGTTTGCCGAGCACGCGCGACGAAGCCATCACGAGCGCACGGTGCAGTGGCTCGAGGAACACCTCCAGTGGTGGAGGCGACGGTTTGAGGGGGCACCCAGCGTGAGCGCGCTGCCGAGGGACCGGGACTATCCTCCGCGGCAGACCTACGAAGCGGGGACCCTATGGTTCGAGGTTCCCGCTTCGACCGGAAGTACGTTGCGTCGCCTGTGCTCGGAGCTTCGCGCGACGCCGTTCATGCTGCTCTCGGCCGGCTTTGCGGTGTTTCTGCGGCGCCATCTCGGCCCCGATGTGGTGTGGGGAACCGCGTTTGGAAACCGGGATGGTGAGGGACTCGAACGCACGGTCGGAGATTTTGCGACCGCGCTTCCATTGCGGGTGGATCTGTCCGCGGACCTGACGTTCCGCAAGGTTCTCTCTGCGGTGCGTACCGCCGTCCTCGAAACCTTGCCCCATCAAGGGACACCATTTCACAAGCTTGTGCCTGCGCTTCAGGGGCGCTCCCAGTCCCAGCGGCATCCACTGTTTCAGGTGTTGATGCAGTACGATCGGGAAGGACCCGGTCACAGGTTCCCACTCGGTCCGCTGACTGCCGAGGAGCTCCCGATCGACAGCCGGTCCTGCACCCTCGACCTCGGCGTGCGGATGTGGGAGATGGCCAACGACGACGGCTTTGGCGGTCGGGTCGAGTTTCGGCGCGATGTTTTTGATGCGGCGACCGTCGAAGCTTTGGTCGCGGAGTATCTGGAGGTGCTTGCCCGGGTCGCGGCCGACCCCAAGGCGAAGCTGTCCGCGTTGCTCGATCTCACTGTCGGATGAAGCGGAGCAGGGCGTCGGTCAGCGCGGCGGGCTTCGACCAGTGGACCATGTGTCCGCCACCGCTGATGTCGACGCAGGTGTGATGCCCATAGCTCCGTAGCCGGGCGGCCTCGTCGGTGGGGTGGTGTCCACTCTTGCCGCCAGAGACGATGAGCGTCGGTGCCTCGACAGCGGCGGCGTGGGCCTGCCATCGCTCGAATGTGAGCTCGAACAGCGTGTGCCAGTGCTGCTCGTCAAACCACCACGCGTAGGCATCGTCGGCCGGATGGGTGAGTTGTGCGGCACGGCGGTTCGCTGTCGTCTCGTCCAACTCTGGATTGAGTGAGCGCAGTGCGTGTGCCGCGTGCTCGAGCGTAATGCGTCGGGGCGAACGCGTACGGTCGCGGCGCCGTGCATTGATCCAGCGTCGAAGTCGGGCCGGGGATGCGTCGTCGGGGTGATGGGATCCGAGGCCTTCGACCACGCTGAGCGTTGCGACACGATCTGGGAAGGTGCCGGCGTACAGCGTCGATAGGACGCCGCCAAACGAGTGTCCAACGAGATGGATCGGGGCCTCGGGGGAGAGGGCCTCGACGAACTCCGCGATGTCCGACACGAGGAACTCAAGCTGGTAGCAGCCGTCTTCACGTCCATCCTCGGTCTCGCCATAGCCGCGGAGGTCCGGCGCACAAGCGAAGAAGCCAGCCTCCGCGAGTGCGGGACCGACCTCGTCGAAGCTCGTGCCTCGATCCTTGGCTCCGTGGAGGAGCAAGATGGGAGCATGGGCAGGGTCGCCCCAGGAGAACACCGCGTGTTCGATCCCGTTGATCTCGAGCCTGGAAGTCGCGGTCATGCGCCGACGCGGAGGATATACCCCTCCAGGACCCCTGCATGCAGGTTGATGCGACTCAGCCGCCGCCGGGAGGGGGCAGATTGGACGGCGCGGGACGGGGTGTTCCTGCCGGCGCCGAGGGAGTGGCTCGAGGCGCCTTGGCGTTGCCACCCATCTTGCACTCGCCCTCGAGCGTGCCGCCTTCTTCGATGTGCAGCGCGCGGACCGAAATGTCCCCGATGACCTGCCCCGAGGAGGAGATCTCGAGACGGCCCGTGGCGCTGACGCGGCCTTCGACCTTGCCCAGAATCTTGACGTTGGGCCCAGAGACGTCGCCCTTGATCAGGGCATCGTCGAGCACCGTGATCTCTCCACCGGCGTTGACGTCGCCTTCAACCGCCCCCGCGATCGTGAGCGACGATGCAGTCGTGATGCTGCCTTTGATGGTGGTGTCCTCGGTGATGTAGTTCTGCGGGTTCGTCACGTCGGTTCGGCCTCGGCGCAATCTTCGTCGGACGTGCGGCGGTACGCAACCACCTAGGTGAGGGCGTTGGCTCGCAGCGCTCGATCTTGGAACCGAGCCCTCGCACCTCGACCCCGGGCCACGGCCGCAAATGTAAGGATGAACACGGGAAAAACGCCGAGGCCGAGGAGCAGGGATCCGGTCGCGAATGCCAGGTTCTCGGCCTGCTCGCGGGCGCGGAGCAGGGGAGGCTCGCCGGGGTCACTCGCGGTACGGACCAGCTCGAGAGGCTTTTGGCGGCCTAACCACACCAGAACTTGGTCTCCGGGTCGCCCGGTCGTACCGCGGGTCTCTTGAAGCTCTTCCCGACGCCAGGCCAGGACATCGCCGGGAAGCAGGGAGACTGGCTCCGAGGTCTCGTCGGGCTTGGGGATGCCGCCGAGCTTCCTCCCGTGCTTGGTTTCGAGTGTCGCGGTCAGCCGCGCGCGGCCGTCCGAGCTGAGTACGGCCCACGCCGCTTCGGGCGGGGGATCGACGACCCACTCGCGTGGGAGAACGGTCGCGTCCTGGATGATCAGCGTGCCGCGTTGGGGAAGGCCGAGCCGCTCGACGTCGGCCAAGGTCCCGACCTGCTCGCTCACCGTGACCGCCGCCAACGAGGAAAGCCCCTCGTCCACGCTGGACCCGCCGAACGTGAACTGAGCGGCGCCGATGAGCAGCCCGGGGATTGTGATGAGTCCGGTGGTGACCAGGATCAGGAGAAGGATGGGCTGTTCGGGGGGTGCCGGCGGTAAGCCACGCGCGCGCTCGAAATCGACGTTGGCCTTGCCGTCGATGCCCAGGAGAAATGCGAGCCGTTCTCCCGGCGGCCGAGCCACGCGAACTCGAACGTGCTCGCCGTCGACGAGGAGGTGCTGCCAGTGTGGCGGCACGTGGAGCCGCTGCTCGCCGACAAACCATCGCGCATGTGGGGCCTCGGACTGACGGGTGTCCTCATCATCCTCGAACGCGACGAACTCGACGGTGCCCTCCACGACGTCGACGGTGGGCTGCCTGTGGGGCTTGGTCCGGTGAACGATCGCGAGAACGAACTCGACCAGCAGAAGGATCGCGGCGAGCGAGAATCCTGCGATGATCTTGCCGCCGTCGAGCAGCCCGAGCACCGCGGTCAGCGTGAAGAGGACGGCGAAGAACCCGAGCATTCCGCGGCGTCGACCAAGCAGACCTCGGTCACGGCGTCGCTCGGCAGCGTAGTGTTCGCGCTCGGCGGCGCTGAGGACTTCGTGCGTTGAGAGATTGAGACTCAGAGCTTGTCCTTGAGGGACTGCATCGAAGACTTCAGTTCACCGAACAGCCCCTTGAGCTGCTCGGCCGCGGTGTCGGTGACCTGCTCGAGCGTCTGCTCGGCGGTCTTGAGCTTCTCCTTCACCCCTGGCTCCATCTTCTGCCAGGTCTCTTTGGCTTCGGCTGAGACTTCGGTCGCGGCGCCGGAGAGTCGTTCGCCGAGGTCTCCGGCCATCGACTTGAGTTCCCCAAGGCCCTCCTCGAGCTGGCCAAGCAGTTCTTTCTTGGCCTTGGGCTCCGAGGTTTCGGAGGCGTCGGACGGGGTCTCTTCGGCTTCGCTCATCGCAATTCGAAGCATAGCTCGCCCCTGAGCGCGGGCTCGCCCGTTGGTGAGTCCCGGACCGCGTGAAAATCGCGAATCCTCTCAATTCTGGGCGTTACCACCTGTTCGCTGTCCATCTAGCCCGGTTCCAGAGCGCGAGCTTACATGTGCGTGCTTGTCCGCTAGCTTGAAAGCGAGCCGCGGTCGCCCGTGGACTCAGGGAAACTACGATGAAGACAACCTTCTCCACGCTCGCCCTTCTTGGCCTGTTCGCCGTCGCCGCCTGCAACGAAGCTGATTCGTCGGGCGAGGAGACCGCAGCGGAAGGCGGAGGCAAGGCCGATGACGGCAAGGACGACGGCACGGCCTTGGCTGGTGTCGCCGACCTTCACCTGCACATGTTCGCCGAAGAGGGCTTTGGCGGGGGCTGGATGCACGGCTCGCACGACGGCTCCGCGGAAGAGGCCATGTCCGACTGCGACGGCGGGGTCGACCACGCCCGTCTCGCGGACGACTTGATGCCCCTGCTCACCGACAGCGCGTGCGCAGCCGACCTGCCCGAACTCGCGCAACGAGTTCCGCTTGTTGGCGCGATGGTGGCCGGCGTGGGCGGGGCCACCGGGGGGCAGTTCCTCAGCGAGCAGCTCGGCCACCTGCCCGGGACCGAGGGGGACACGGGGCGGCATGGTGACCGGACCGGCGGCTTCCCGACCTTCTCCGGTTTCCCGCGGTGGGACACGATCGCCCACCACACCGCGTGGGAAGGTCACCTGCGCGAGGCATTCGAGGCCGGCCTTCGCGTCGAGGTCGTCTCGGCGGTCAGTTACGACTGGCTTTGCAAAGCGATGCCCGAAGAGAACCTCTCGCGCCCGGAGTGCGACGAGATGGTCGACGTCAAAGTCCAGCTTCAACAGGCCCAAGACATGGCCAAGCGAAACGCGGACTGGATGGAGATCGCCACTTCGGCCGGAAGCGCTCGCCGCATCGTCGAAGAAGGCAAGATGGCCGTGATTCTCGGGGTCGAGGCTACGCACATCCTCGGTGACGGCGACTGGGCGGAGAGTCTCGACGAGCTCTATCAGATGGGTGTCCGAACGCTCCAGCCCGTGCACCTGTTCGACAACCGCTTTGCAGGTGTGGCTCCCCACAACCCGCTTCACCACGTCGCGCTCTACACCCAGAACTGCCACATCGACACCGACTGCCCCATCGGCCTCACCGACGGTCAGCCGGGCGGCGTCACGCTGGGCTTCGATCTAGACGCGAGCTGCAAGAACGTCGTCGGACTCAAGGAGGAAGGCAAAGAGCTCATCGCCGAGATGATGGCCCGCCATATGCTCATCGATGCGTCGCACTTGTCCGAGCAGGCCATGCGCGACCTCCACGAGATGTCGGCCGACGAGGACTACTACCCGTACTTCATCTCGCACGCACACATGCGCGAGATGCTGCTGCCCTCCAAGCAGGCCGAAGAGAAGACGGTGCCGTGGTGGGTAGCGGCCAACGTCAAAGAGGTCGGCGGCATGCTTGGCCTTCGCACCTTCCCCGATGAGGTCAATACCTACGAGGGCACGACAGTTCCCAACGACTGCCACGGTTCGAGCAAGTCGTTCGCCCAGATGCTGGCCTATGCGTCGGATGCCATCGGCGTGAACGTGGCCTTCGGTGCTGACTTCAACGGCTTCATCGCGCAGACCCGTCCGCGGTTCGGACCCGACGCCTGCACCGCGACGGCCAACACCGAAGAGGCGGCCTGCCAGGCGCGCGCCGAAGAGGCTGGAACTGTCGGGCAGCTGGGCACGGACTTCGACGACCTGGGCCTCGCCCACACCGGCCTGCTGATGGATCTCGTCGACGACCTCGACCAGCTTGGTGCCGACACGACCCCGCTCAAGACCTCGGCCGAGAACTTCGTGCAGATGTGGGAGCGGGCTGAGAGCAGGCGCGAGGGCGTTGCAGCCGACATCAGCGACCTGACCGAGGCGCCGGTCGGCGACATCGTGATGAACCCTGCGCACGACGACCGCGTCATCAGCTGCGAGTAGAACGGAACCCGCTGCACAGGCGCCGCCTGGGACCGTCCCCTGGCGGCGCTCTTGTTTGGTTGCGCCGTCGGCGTGCCACACTGCAGGTCTGGTGCGAGGACGTCTCTCATTCACGTTCGTGTGTTGCGCTGCGATGGCCTGCTCGAAGACGGTCGCCGATCCCAGCGAGCCGCGAGCATCACAGCCGCGCGCGGCCGAGGGAAATGCGGCGGAGGTCTCGGCTTCATCGAGCCTGTCGGCGGATGAGGTGCGCGACTTGGTCACCGCGCACAATGAGGCTCGTGCAGCCGTAGGAGCGCCGCCCCTGTCGTGGTCGGGTACCGTGGCGGCGACTGCAGAGTCCTGGGCTGCCGAGCTTGCCTCTCGTCGCTGCGACCTCGAGCACAGCACAGGCGGGCCCTACGGAGAGAACCTCTACTGGAGCAGCGCCCCCGCGAATGCGCGTGCTGTGGTCGGATCTTGGACCGACGAGGCGGCGCACTACAGCGCCCGCAAGAACACCTGCAAACGGGGCGAGGTGTGCGGTCACTACACGCAGGTGGTCTGGGCGGACTCGCGTAAGCTTGGCTGCGCCATGGCCTCGTGTGGCTCGGCCCAAGTTTGGGTCTGCAACTACGACCCGCCCGGAAACTTCGTCGGACAGAAGCCGTTTTAGCGCGTCGCCAACCTCCCGAGACCGTCGTTTCGGGGCTCGCAAGAGAGAACGGCGCCGGTCGTGTCACATTCTCGACCTCGTGCATCTACCCCTTGATGGTCCGAGTTGCATGGGGAGTCGCGTTTTCGTTGGTGTGTGCGTCTGCGAGCCTGGCATCCGTCCAAGCGGAAGCAGGAGTGACCGCGAAACCGTCGAATCGGTCGCGGGTTGGCCGGTCCAAGCTCAAGCGCCGACCGTCGCGGAGGAGGCTTCTCAAGAAGAAGCGCCGCCAGCCGGTCGCGCCGAGGCAGCCGCCCGAAGAGACGCCGCCACAACCACCACCGCTCCCCCCGGCGCTTTCGCCGGATACGGCACAGGCGATGCTCCAAGCGCACAACACGGTCCGCGCAGGAGTGGGTGCTCCGCCGCTGACGTGGTCCGCCGAGGTCGCGCAGACCGCCCGTGCGTGGGCTGGCCAGCTCGGCGCGAACGGCTGCGGCCCGCCATTGCAACACAACCCCGACCGGCCGTACGGCGAGAACATCTACTGGTCGAGCGGATCCAGCAGTCCGCAGATGGCGGTGCAGATGTGGGTCGATGAGGCGGAGCACTATGACGCGGAAACCCATACGTGCGCCGAAGGGCAGCAGTGCGGTCACTACACGCAGGTGGTCTGGGCCAACTCGCGCAAGCTGGGTTGCGGGGTGGCCACGTGTGGGTCGCAGCGCGTCTGGGTTTGCAACTACGACCCCCCCGGGAACTGGACCGATCAGCAGCCGTTCTAGCGAACCTATTCCGAGGTCGCGGTCGCGGAGAACGAGGCAACGTCCCCGGCCCCGATCCATCCGGTTTCGTCGTCGCCGGACTGGACCTCCATAAACACCGATCCCGTGACCTCGCCGTCTCCAAAGCCGGCGGTCACGATCACGTCCCGAAGCTCCGCGCCCTCGAAGGTGAAGTCCGAGGAGAGGAGCGCTCCCTCGTGGGCCGCGAAATCGATGGGGCGATACACAGACGCTGTGTTGCCCTCGGAGAAGCCGTCCGCGACAGAGCGTAGCTCGACCGACGCATCCCACGTTTCCGCGAACAGCCCGTCGTCGGTCGCAAACGAGATGGCAGTGTCGATCTCGAGCCGGTTCGAGCACGGTGTTCCGCCCTCGTTTCCACCGGGGAACTGCCCGGACAGCTCGACCTCGATGAGTCGGACCTCGCCACCGTCATGGGCCACGCCAAGCGTGAGCGAAGAGTTCGTGCCGGCGTGGGCGACGTTGATCGGCCCGTCGTTCGCGCGCCAGGTTAGCTTGCCGGCGTAGTCTCCCTCGATCGAGGCGACCACGTCGGCCGCGCTCTGCTCGAACCCCGGCGGGACCACGGACAGATCGGTGAGCACGGTCGTGGTTTCTTCACCGCAACCACCGACGCTGTCGTCGTCGTCGTTTGTGGCGCCGCAGCTCCCGTCATCGGGGCACGGTGCCGGTCGCAGCGGTTCTCCGTCGCAGCCTGCCATCGTCGCAAGGGGCGCAATCAGGCCGAGTGCCCATACGCGTGTCATGGTCTTCCTGTCCATTCGCCGAGCGTAGCTGGAATCCCTCTCCGCGCACCCTCGGCCAGCGAGGTCCTCACCCAATTCTGGCGTCATGCTGCAACTTCGGCCCGTCAGCCTCGTCTCCATCCATGATGGCTACTCGTTTCATCAGGGGTGTGCTTCTGGTTGCGACGGGCCTCGGAGTCGCCGGGTGCGACCGCCTTTGCGAGCTGGGCATCGACACCGGGAGCTGCGCGCCGTGCGAGGCCGCAAGCATTCCCGAAGCGTGGAAACAGGCGCATCTCGAGCCGCTGCTCCCCGGGGACGACGCTGTGGTGTGCGAGGCAAGCTTTGACGACAAGGGCAGCGGGACGCTGAACTATTGGGCGCCCGGTTCGGTGCATGACGCCAACATGGCGGCCGTCAGCGCGGCCCAGGACAGCGGCTGGGACCGGCTCGAGGACAACTGGTACGGGACCTCCGGCGACTTCGACACCCCCAAATGGAGCACCCTTGGCCTCAAACGTGGGGACGCGCTGCGGATCGATGTGCACGCGGAAAAGCCAGGCGCACGGGTGGTGATGAAGGTCGCCGGCTTCCCGGAGCCCCCAGAGCTTCGCGGTGACGCCACCGTGTTCACGTACAAGGGCGCTTCGTTCGCGATGCAGGACGGCCAGCTCGCCGTTCTTCCGGGCGTGACCGGAGGCGTGGTTCAGTCGTTCGAAGACGGGTTCTTGTTTGGGCACGCGCACAAGGCCTACAAACGCTACGAACCCGACGGCTCGATTACCGATCTCGGCGAGTTTCCCCACGAGGGCTCAGGCTCGCTCGCCGACTACGGCCCCGGTCCCGACGGGGGTCCGTGGCTCGTGTTTCGGCCGGGGTCCGAGCAAAAGGTGGTCTTCGGATCGCTGGTGGATGGCGCATGGAGCAGCGAGTCGTTCACGGACTTCGACCCGCCTCTTCCGACCTCCAACCTCGATGTTGCGCGGACCGATAGCGGACGGGTTTGGATGACGATCTACGACGCCCTATACGTCAAGGACGGCGACACGTGGACTGGCGTCAAGCTTCCCCAAAAGACCAGCGCCATCTACGGCTTCATCGCGCAGGGCGAGAGCGTCTTGTATCCGACGAACAAAGGGGTCGTCCGAGCCAGCTTCGAGGGCGGCGAGTTCAAGTGGGAGACCGCGGTGAAGATGTCGAATCCGAAACTCCGCGACGCGGGGGCACTGGGCGTGGTCGCGCGCAACGACCGGAAGTCGGTCTTGATCGGGCCCGACGAGGCGACACCGCTGGAGCTGCCTGGCGCGAAGGAAGGGCCGTCGATCGCCACCAGCGACGCAGGGGTGATCGCCGTGGCCACCACATCGCCTTCGACGGTGCTTGTCCGCGGGGTCGATGGCACGATCACCCGCTATCCCGCCGACGGGGCGCTGCCCGATACGGTCTCACGCATGGAGATTGATCCCAACGGCAGGGTGTGGGCGCTGATGAAGGCGAGCAACCCGGTGGTCGCGGTCGAAGGACGGGTTGAGGTGATTTCGGGTCTGGTGGCTGACGGAGCGCAGCCGTATCGCATCTCGTTCATGGGCAACGGAGCCGAGCCCCGACTCGAGATGCCAGCGGAGCAGGGGGATGGATGAGCGAGCTTTTATCAGTGGTGCGATGTTTGCGGGTTGCCGTCGGAGAGTCTTACATGCGTCGACTGCTCATTCCGGGTAGTTTGACGCTCGTGAATGCTCGAGTTTCCCTCGCAGCCGGCCTTCTACTCCTGCCTGCCGTGTTCGCCATGGGATGCGGCGCGGCCGGTGATGTTGGACATCAGGCGGCGGCCAACTTCATCGGCCCGTTCATGGGGATCACGGAGACGACCTTCGGAGGGAGCATCTTCACAGGCACCAACTGCGCGGATGCTATTGGGCTTGCGCAAAGGGTCTATGACAAAGACAAGGATGCCCGTTTGGCCCTCAAAGCCGACGTCGAAAAGTACCGGAACGACGACGGCTTCAAAGAGAAGTTCTCCGTGGTGGTCGAGATGACGCAGCAAGAGGCGTTCACGAAGTTTTCCGAGAAGTGCCCCGAGGAGTCCAAGGCGTTCGACACACTCGTCGACAATATGGGAGAGGAACTCGGGCTCGGTGATTCTGCTCCGCCGTACCCACCCGAGAAGTAGCCTCGAGATCGACCAACGCTCTCCGCTGTGCCGAGGGCCGCAGATCGCCTGTTCACCGACGGTACCGGCAACCGTCGATGTCCCATTCATGGTCCAACACGGCATACGTGTGGCTGTCGATGTAGCCGGCTGGAATGTCCGTGCTGCCCTCGAACCACCGATCGGCGATGTGGACCGACTCCCGCCGCAGGCCCAGCTTCTCGCAGACGCGAGCGGAGCGGAGATTGAGTGCGGCGCAATGGATGACGATGCGCCTCAAGCCCCAGCCGCCATCGTGCGGTGACGCGAAGGCTGCGCTGATCAGCCCGGCGACCGCTTCGCCGCACACTCCTTGTCCGCGCTCGGCGTCCGCGACCCAATACCCGATCTCGGCCTGGCGGGCCTGTGCAACCGGATCATGAAGCCCGGTGCCGCCCACGAGTTCGCCATCGGTACGGCGAAATATACCCATCGCGAAGTCGGGTGCGTCGACCGATGCGTAGCCACGCCGGCAGTCCCTGAGGAACGAGAGGGTGTCGGCTTCGCTCCGATGGGCAAAGGCGGCCCAAGGCAACCATGGAAGCAATGCCTTGCGATCCCGATCCACGGCGTTGAACAACGCCGGTGCATCACCGAGTACGTAGCGCCGAATCTCGAGTCGCTCGGTGAAGATGGGCCCAGGCAGCGGCGACGGGGCTGCCCATCGCTGCGCGTCCATCAGCCCTTACCTACAAGCCAGGCGACCAACTCGATGTGTGCCGTCTGCGGCAGCGTGTCGAAGGCGCGGCATTGAATGAGGTTGTACGCGCCGGCGCTCCCGGTGAGGATCTGCAGGTCCTCGTGAAGCGAGGCCGGACTGCAGCTCATGATGTGCAGGCGGGGTGACTTGAGCTGGTTGAGCTGTCCGCAGACCTCCGCGCCGAGGCCACCGCGGGGCGGGTTGGCGACGACGAGGTCTGGACTGCGATGCGGGTGGTGCGGGTCGGCGAGGATTGGGGCGAGGAAGTCCTCGACCAACTCGGGCTTGATGCCCAGGGCTCGGGCGCTCTCGGGATAGGACTCGCAGGGGACCACCACCTCGAAGCGCTCGCGCATGAGCTTGGTGGTGATGCCGGCTCCGGCGTACAGATCGAGCGCGACACGGCCGTGCGGAAAACCGCCCGCGGGTACCCGGACGAGGTCGTGGTAGGCGAGCGCTGCGGTCTTGGGGTTGGGCTGAAGGAAGCCTTGCGGACCGACATGCACCAACTCGTTGCAGAGCTCGATCGCCAGCGTTTGGCGACCTCGCAGCGGGCGGATCGTGACGCCGCGCATGTCGTTGCCGCGGCCGGAGTGCACACCCCACGCGACGCCGGCCGGAAGCTCGAGCCGCTCCGCGATGCGGTGCGCCAAGGTGGCGAGTGGATCGGCCGTGATGATCGCGACCAAAACGTTGCCGCGACCGTCGGTCTTGAGCCACGCGTAGCGGAGGTCGCCGCTCTCATCGAGTTCGTCGTAGGCGGCGGCGCCCAGATCGTTGGCCACGGCGACGAGCTCTTCGCAGGCGGCCGTGATGTCGGGATGGTCGACGAGGCAACCGGACATGTCGGCGACGTTGTGCGTGCCTCGCATGAAGCTGCCGAGGACGAGGGACCGCGCCTCGCCTGCGAACACGCGCTTGGCCGACCAGCGGTAGTGAAGACCGTCGTCATCGCTCGCGACCACGCGGTCAACCGACAGGCCGTAGTGCGCCTCGAGCTCGCTCACCTTGAGCTCGCGCTGAGAGGGCACGTCCATCTCCATGACCGCGCACCCGTTGCAACGGCCGTGGTGTTTGCACGGTGCGGGCCGACGGCCGGCATGGGTGTTGCGGCGAGAGATGACTGAGCCGTGGGCGCGCAGTCGCTGCCGACTGACGTAGTCCAGCTTGACGTCGCCCGTCTCGCCGGGGAGCAATCCCGCGACGTGGACTTCTCGGCCCTCGTGCTGCGCGATGCCGTCGCCGTGCCGCGACAGGGACTCCGCGCAAACCGTGATCGTGTCGCCAGGCTTCATGTGCGAGCGACGACCATACCGGTCTGCTGCAGATGATTGAAGTAGTCGGGATATGTTTTGCCGACGCACTCGGGGTCGCGAATGCCCACGTGGCCCGCCATGGCGAAGGCCATCGCGACGCGATGGTCGTCGTAAGTATCGATCTCGACCCCGGAGCGCACACCCGCGCTCGGAGGGCGGATCGTCAGTCCATCGTCGTGTTCGTCGACGTCTGCGCCGAGTTTTCGGAGCTCGGTCGCGGCTACAGCGAGGCGATCGCTCTCATGGTGGCGGAGGATCTCCACTCCGCGGATCTCTGTGGGAGCGTTGGCATGCAAGGCCGCGACGGCGAGCGTGAGTGTCATGTCGGGCATGTCGGTGAGGTCAAATGCCCCACCGAGGAGGGTCCCGGTTCCCTCGACGATGGTCCGGGTTTCTGTTTGGGAGACCCGCGCACCGAGGCGCTGCAGGACTTCGGGGAACCGCGCGTCACCCTGCATGCTCGACGTGCCGAGCTGGGCCGTGGCCTTGCCGCCGTGAATCGCGGCGAGGGTGAGCGGGTAGCTTGCCGCGGACGCGTCGGGTTCGATCGCGTACGTCAGCCCTTCGAGCGTGCTCGGCTCGACGCGCAGCGTGTTGCCCTGCCACGACCCCCGTCCGCCAAACGTCTCGAGCACTCTCAGCGTCATCTCGACGTACGGGCGGGCGGGCGTGCCTTGCTCGAGCACGATGTCGACGGCGCCGTCGGCAAGCGTGGCCGCGACCACCAGTCCCGATACGAACTGAGAACTCGCGGGGCGACGCAGACGAACCTCGCCCTCGTGCAAGCCCTCGGTCGTCTCGATGCGCAGCGGAAGGAATCCTTCTTCGCCGAGGCACTGCAACTTGGCGCCCATCGATCGCAGGCCGTCGACGAGCATGGCCATCGGCCGCTCTCGCATGCGCGGCGTGCCGTCCATGGTGGCGCCGACATTGCTGCCGGCCAGGGCGGGGAGCAGGAAGCGCGCGACCGTACCCGCCGTTCCCACGAAGAGATCCGGTGCATCGTTGTTGGAGAATCGCCCGCCGGCTCCGGTCACGACCAGCGCACCGTCCGTCTCCACCACCGACACACCGAGCTTGGCCAAGCACGCGCGCATGTGCCGGGTGTCATCGGCGTCGAGCCAGCCCGTGAGGGTCGATGTGCCGCGTGCGATCGCGGCAAACAACAGCGCTCGGTTGGTGATGCTCTTCGAACCCGGGAGCGGGAGTGTCCAGTCGAGGTTCGCGGGCGGCTGCAGCTGAATGACCTGGGTCATGCGTCCGCAGGCTCGCGTGCGGACGGCCAGGCGGCAACTGTAAATGCTCGAAATCCACCTGAGGCGGCGTGGGGAGCGGAGCATCCGTGCCCACGGTGTTGCCCGCGACCGGCTCCTCAGTCGTCGGACCGGGTCGCGATGGCGATGCGCGTGAAGCCGGCCTCTTTGATCGTGTCCATGATCTCGACGACCCGCCCGTGTTCAACCGACGCGTCAGCCTGAATGACGACGCTCGCGTCGGGGGAGGTTGCGACGAGTTCCTCGAGCTGGGCGCGTAGTGCAACGCTTGCGACCGCGTCACCGTTGATGAAGAGCTGGCTGGCAGTGACGTTGACGGCGATACGAGGGAGCGCCGGGGTTGCGGCGGCGGCCTTGGGAAGATTGACCCGGAAGGTGGCGTCGGAAGCGTCCGTGCCCTGGAGGGACCGCAGGCGGTCGTCGATGCGGTCGAGCCGAGCTTCGATCCGGTCCAACTGGCCTTCGAGCTTGGACGACTCCGGCGCATCGGAGCCACAGCCGAGGACGACCGAAAACATGACCGCGATGCGTGCGTGCCTGACCACCGGGTCGAGGCGTACCACGGAGCTGCGGCCGAGCTTGTGACGTCAGTCCTCCACGTCGTGGGAAAAGCGGCGTGCGACCTCGGCATCGCACGAGGTCCGGCAGCGCAGGCAGTACTCGGTCGCGTGGGTGTCCGGGTCGTCATTGCCCCAGGACATGTCCCTGTGCGCTGTCGTGATGCACGAGACATCGACGAGGAACTCGCCGCCCGCCTGCGATGCTGCGCGTTTCATCCGACGAATGAAGCGCGCGTCGATGTTTGCGCAGGTCGCTCTCCCTGTTTCTGTCGTGCTGCGCGACCCCCCGGCCGAGGCCACACCGATCGCGCGCGTCCCCGCGGGTGCCACGTCGACTGTCCGAATGTCGATCCAATCCACCACCTCCGGGTAGGTGTCGCCCTCGTAGTCGCCCACACACGCCGTCACAAATAGAACACCAACACACCACAACCCAGGTCGCATACCCGACTGCGTTGCAACGGCGATACCAACCGGCTCGTCCGTGTCTTCGAACTCGGTGCGGCCCTACGCGCTGCGTCGTGATGCCAACACCTGTGGCTCAAAGACGACACATCAAGGGACCGGTCGCGTCGCAACCTCAACCGTAGAAAACCCTGCAGCCTTGATCGTCTTCACAAGCTCGTTCATCCGCTCCTTGGGGACGGTCGCGTCGGCTTGTACTGCGATGGTGGCACTCGGCGAGCGCTCGGCCAGGGCTTCGAGTTGGGCCTGCAAACGTAGTGGCTCGACCGCCCGTCCGCGCACGAACAGCTTCTCGGCAGTGATCGTGACCGAAATCGTGGTGAGGGTGCCGGGGGAGGCAGCCTTGGACGCCGCGGCCATGGTTGCTGCCGGTGCACCCGCGGGCCGAGGCTCCTTCGAGCTGGCTTGCTCCGCCGCAGGAGGCTCCTCAGCAGGCGGAGCGCAGTCCGCGAGCCAGAGCATCGAGGCCGCAACAATCGGGCGCAACCGCACCACCAACGCCTAACACGTCCTGAACGTGCGTTGACATGCACCCGCCTCGAAGTTCGTCGCAATTGATTGCGTGGCAGTTGGTACCCCCACATGCGAACCGATGGCGCGCCTCAATCCCATCTCTCGACTCGCCCTGCTTGCCTTGGTCGCATCGGCAGCGGCATGCACCCCAACGCCCCGGGAAACCGAAGTCCCGACACCGGCTCCTCCTGCCGCTGAAGCCCCCGAGCCGGCCGTCGCGACCGACTCGGCGAGGTTCAAGGGCACGATCGAGCTCCCCGGGGCGGCGCTCGAGTTTTTCGTCGTTCTGGACCCGAGTGGCGAGAGCCTGATCTCGATCCCAGCCCAAGGGCTTCGGGACGGAGCTTTGAGCGAGGTGGAGTCGACCCCCCAGCGGGCGGCATTCCTGTTGGCAGGGGCAGGCGCGCGGGTTGAAGCGAACCTTGCCCCCGGTGGTGCGTCTTCGAAGTGCACGTTCTCGCAACGTGGTCTCGAGTTCACCTGTGCGCTCGAGCCGATGGATGAGGATGCGTATGTCCTGGCCCAGACCATGCGGCGCCCGCAGACCCCTGCAGCCCCGTTCCCCTATGCTGTCGAGGAGGTCGCGTTCGAGAACCGTGCCGGGGGCGTTCATCTCGAGGGCACGCTGACGATTCCGCCAGGGGAGGGGCCACATCCGGCGGCGCTGCTGATCTCAGGGTCGGGCCCGCAAGATCGCGACGAGACGATCATGGGGCACAAGCCGTTCTGGGTGTTGGCCGATCACCTGTCCCGCCAGGGGATTGCGGTCCTCCGGGTCGATGACCGCGGGGTGGGCGGATCGACAGGCAGCGTTTCGGAGTCGACGGGGGCCGACTTCGCCCAAGACGCCGCGGCTGCGTTGGCCATGCTGCGAAAACACCCTCGAATCGATGCCGATCGGGTGGGTGTGATCGGCCACAGCGAAGGTGGCGTGGTGGGGCCCCGAGTTGCTTCGGTCGATGCGAAGGTCGCGTTCGTCGTGATGATGGCTGGGACGGGCGTCCCCGGAGATCAAGTGGTCCGCAAGCAAGCGGTCGAGCTCGTGCGTGCATCAGGTGCTTCGGAGGCGCAGGTTGAAACGGTCCGGGTTCAACAAGATGCGACGATCGACGCCATTCTTGCAGCGAAGAGCGTCGAAGACGCCCAAGCCGCGGTCCCTGCCAGCGCCGCCGCGAGCATCTCCCCTTGGTTCATGGACTTCGTCCGCTACGATCCCGCGCCAGCGCTGCGGGCAGTCCGGTGTCCCGTGCTCGTGCTTCAGGGTGACCTGGACTTGCAGGTGCTCCCCGACCAAAACCTACCCGCGATCCGCAGTGCGCTCGAAGACAACGACCGGGTCAGCGTCGTCCAGTTTCCTGGCCTCAACCACCTCTTCCAGACCGCCAAGACCGGGCTTCCTGCCGAGTACAGTTCGATCGAACAGACCCTCGCGCCCGAAGTCCTCGCCACGATGAGCGACTGGCTGACGAACGTGGTGACTCCCTAGTTGCTAGCGTTCATGGACCCAGCGGCGGGCGACTTCGGCTTCGCAGTAGGTCTCGCAGTAGACAGCCGTCTCGACCTGGCTCGTCTCCGGGTCGTCGTGGATCGGCGAGGTGTCCTCGTCCTCGGTCGTCTCGCAGAACAAGCCTACGAGGAACTCGCCGCCTTCGTCCGCTGCCGTCCGCTTCATCTGCCGGATGAGACGGTTCTCCACATCGCAGGACAGCGCCTCCTCGAGCACGGTGCTGCTATCGATGTGGTTCTCCTCGCTATCCGAGACGAAACCGATCACCCGTGCGTCGCTCGGAACCTCATCGACGAGTTCGACCTCGTGGCCCTTCACCACGGACGGGAAGCTGTCGCCTTCGTAGTCCGAGCGACAGGCGGCAAGGAACAGAGAGCTGACAACGATGCAAAGAAGCCGCACGCGCTGTGTGAATGCAATGGCAGTGCCAGGGCGTTCTTCCGCCGTGGAGGCTTCAAAACCGCGCCGGGCGTGCGGTGAAATGCACACGTGTGGTGTGGATCCTACACCTGAGACGGAGGGAGGCCGGTGGTGGGGGGGCGTACTTTTCCGGGACTATTTCGTCTCGAGCGTGATCCGATCGCCGCGCTGCGACTCTACGCTTGTGTGATTCGTCCTCGATTTGTCCTCGCACTACTCTTCCTCACCGCTGCGTGCGGGAAAGATGCCGCGACGAAGATGTGCCTCGAGGACTTTGAGAAGTTCGACAAGGCGGCGAAGGCGAAGGACGAGGCGGCCAAGGACCTCGCGGCGCCCGCCTACCAGGCGTGCGGCATCGCCTGCGACGTCACCAAGGATGAGGACGCCTGCAACGCGTTCAAGGGCGTGACCGAGACGATGTGTGCGGAGATGGGCAAGGAGTCGTGCACGAAGCTGTGCGAAGGCGGCGACGGCGACGAAAAGAACGAGCACGCCTGCGCAAAAGCGAAGTCGATGTAGCGAGTTCTTCTCTCGCGTGGGGGCGGTGGGAATAGCGACAAGCGGCTGCGCGTCGGGGCCTGGATGCGGTTGGGCCCTGTGTTGTTGTTCGCGGTCGCGGCGTGTGGAGGAGATGATTCTCCGACTCCCTCGACCGTAGCCGGTTCTCCACCCGCGAGTGTCCCTGCCTCGGCGGAGGCGTATGCAGGCTCGGTTGAGCGTCTTCGAGCGACGCGGACTCAGCTCGCGAAAGAGCTCGCCCGCACACCCGACCCCGAGGCTGTGCTTGCCCGAGCCCGAGCTGCGCTTGTGGACGGTGTGACCGCGGACTTGCTGCCGGCCTGGTCCGGAACACCGTGGGCCATGCAGGGCACAGCGACGGCGCCTGGGACAGAGTCGATCGCGTGTGGGTACTTCGTCTCCACCGTGTTGCGGGATGCGGGCCTTTCCCTTCACCGGGTGAAGTTCGGGCAGGCGGCTGCGCTGAGAATCCAGAACGCGACGACCCCCGCCGGGGTGGGCGTACACCGGTTCTTCAGCATCCCGCCCGCGAGACTGGCCGAACGCATCGAGAGCCTCGGCGACGGCCTGTACATCATCGGGCTCAACGTGCACGTGGGCTTCGTGGTGGTTCGCGACGGGGAGGCTCGGCTGGTGCACTCGAGCTACACAGGCGACCGTGTCGTGACGGACGAGCCGTTGGCCACGGCCACCGCGATCGCGAACTCGCAGTCCCAGGGCTATTTCGTCTCGGAGCTCTTCACGACCGATGGCTCGGTTCGCAAGTGGCTGGAGGGCGGGGCGTACAGGCTCCCACCCGCCTAATTCGCCGGGTACAGACAGGCTGCTAGAGTTCGGCTCGATGCGGCTGCTGACGATCCCGATCTCCCACTACTGCGAGCGTGCCCGCTGGGCGTTGGAGCATGTGGGGCTCGACTACGTGGAGGAGCAGCACCTGCAGATGTTCCACTACCGGCCGGTGCGTCGCAGTGGAGGCGGCAAGAGCGTGCCCGTGTTGGTCACCGACGACGGCGACGTCCTGGACGACTCGTCCGAGATCGTTCGATACGCGGACGCTCGAGCGCCCAAGGACCGGCGCCTGTATCCGACCGAGCCGACCGCCCGCGATGAAGTCCTCGCCATCGAGCACGCCCACGCTTCGCCGCTAGGCGTCGAGTCCAGGCGCGTCATGTACGACCACTTTTTCCGCTGGGGCCGGCCGGCGCTGGGGTTCAACGGCGGGCAGGCACCACGCCACGAGCGGGTCCTCGCCTGGTTGGCCTTCCCATTGTTTGAGCGTTACGCGCGGGGCTACCTCGAGGTCAATGCGAGCACGGTCTCGACTGCGCTGGAACGTGCGCGGCGGATCTTCGACGATGTCGAGGCACGTCTCGCAGACGACCGCCCGTTCCTCACCGGGGACCGGTTCACGGCAGCCGACCTCACGTTTGCCTGTATGGCGGCCCCGCTCACCGCGCCCGCGCCCTATGGCACACCGCTCCCCTCCCCAGGCGACATGCCCGAAGCGACGCGACTGCTCATCGAAGAGTTTCGGGCACACCCCGCGGGCGCGTTTTCTTTGCGGATGTTCGCGGAGCACCGCTCAGCTGCGTAGGCGGTCCGCGTGCAGTAGCTGAGTGCGTCGCTGCTCAACCGCACTGAGTTCGCGATGGCAGCTCCGCGCGATCGTCTGTCCACAGACCGCACCCAGCCCCATCCCGTGCCCCGTCATGCCACCGAGAACGTGGGTCGAAGCTGTGCCCGCGCCGTCCGAGAGGGCCTCCCAGAACGGAAGCTCATCGGGGCTGAACCCCATGATGCCAGACCACCGGGCTTCGATCTCGAATGGACCGAACGCGCGGAGGTGACGTGCGAGGTAGGCTTCGAGGTCGTCTTGAACGGCTGCGGTTGGGACCGAGGCGTCGGTGCTCTCGCTTTCACGGTGCAGGTGCCGACGCCCTCCGATCAGCATGCGGCCGTCGTCCCGCTGACGAAAGTAGTCGTACCCCCAGCAGCCGTAGCAGACCGGTCCGAGTTTTCGCATGGGGCCCAGCGGACGCGTGGCGAGCATCTGGGCTCGCTGTGGGCGAATGTCGACGTGTGGCAGGAGCCGCCGGGTCCAGGCGTTGACCGCAACGATGGCGATCCCGTAGCTGATGGTGGCATCCGCGGTGGTGACCACCCGCTGCTTCGTGTCCACGTCGGCCACCAGGCCTTGGCGGAGCTTCGCGCCGGCTCGGCCAGCTTCCGCTCCAACTGCAGCGAGCAGACGACCGGGGTGGACCTCGCCGTCCTCGGGGATCGACAGCCCCGGCGCGAAACCATCGAGTCCTTCGTGCCCCGCTCCCTGACTGCAAGGGACACCATCTTCCTGCAAGAGGGATGCTGCCTCGGCCAGCGTGCGCTGTTCGCTCTCATCCTCGGCCATCGGAAGGATGAGGCTGCCGCACCGTTTGTGCTCGGCGGCTCTGGCGAAGCGTTGCTCGATCAGCTCGTGGCTGGACCGCGCCATCTCGATGACCGTCTGCATGCGCTCACGCCCGAACCGCGCCCGCCGAGCGGGGTACTCGATCGCGTGTTCGACGAGCAGGAAGCCGCCCGAGCGGGCGGAGGCGCCCCAGCCCAAGCCATGCGCGTCGAGGGCGAGTACGGACAGTCCGGCTTCAGCCAGCTCCAACGCAGCGGTTGCGCCGGTGATTCCCAGTCCGATGACAACGGCGTCGACAGCGTGTGCCCCTGGCTGCAGGGCGGGGAGCTGACTGGCCGGAGATTCGTCGAGCCACAGGGACGGCGCACCGGGGTCCACGTAGGGAGTGTAACGCACCGACTTGGCTCAGGTGCTCCAGCGACGCTGCGCGCGGCGGAACGAACCCATGTCGGCGTAGCCCAGCCGAAACGCGACCTCCTGAGCGCAGACCCCCTGTGCGGTGAGCCGGGCATGAAGCTCCTTGCGAAGTCCGTCGAGCACCTCTCGAAAAGAGGTCTCGTGCTCCGCCAGTCGTCGCTGAAGTGTGCGAGGAGTCATCGCCAGCAGCTGGGCGACGTCTGCAAGGGAGGACGAACCATCACGAAGTGTCTTGGCCGAGCACTCGCGGACGCGATCGATGAACTCGTTGTGTCCGGAGCGGTTGGCCAGCAGCGCGTTGGCTTGGTGATCGATCGCCCGCATGAGCTCAGGGTCCGCGGAGGCAAGCGTGCGCTCCGCGTTCTCCAGCGGAATCGCGAGCCCATTGTCCGGCCGATCGAACGAGAGCTTCGCGTCCCCGAAGATCGATCGATGACGCGACAAGTCCTCCGGCGCTGGGTGTGAGAACCAGACCTCGGTCGCGATCAGTCCGCCCTGCGTGATGGCGTGCCCCGACACGAGCAATACCGCGATGAAGAACTCGTTGGCATGCCGCCCGCCCGCGAGCGGATAGCCCGGGATCCGCTGATGGATCTCCAGCGCTTGCGAGGTCTCCTCCAGCTCGACGACGGTCGCCTCGTTGAGCAGTACGCTGAACCGGGCCAACCGCCGGATCGCTTCTCGCATCGTGGGTGCGGCTCGGATGCCGAACTCGGCCAACCCGTATGCACCACGCCGAACGGCGGAGACCAGCTCCAGCCCAAGGTCGGGTTGATCCAGACGCTTCGCGGCGTCGTCGTAGAAGGCCGCTAGCGTCTCCACCTCGGCGACGACGTGGCTGTCCTGTAGCGCCTGCTGCAGGCCGAACGCGCCCAGGCATTCGCCCGGGTCGAGCCCTTGCTCTGCAAGCCGGGAACCGATCAAGCCCGGCAGCGGTGAGCGCATCAACGTCATGCCGAGGAAAGGGTACTGCGCGATGCCGCGCGCGGCTGGCACGTCAGGCCCCGATTCTGTCGCGATCGACCCTCGCCAGCGCGGGCTGCGTATCCCACACTAGACCACCATGAGACGCACGATTCTCGCCGCGGTTCTCCCCCTGATCTTCGCCCTCGCCGGGTGCGACGACTCAGTTGGCGCCGAAGAGACGAGCGTGTGTGCGGAGGCCCAGGCTGCGGTGGAGACCTGTTTGGGTGCCCCGGCGGAGGCTCCTTCGGCGACCTGCGAAGGCGATCAAGTCGCGATTGCCGAAGAGCTACTCGCGGGGATCGATGCCGCTGGATGTGAGGGCGTGCCCGTGGGCAAGGAGGACTCCCTGCTTTGTGCCGCCTTGCTCTGGGACCCGCTGGGTTGGTGCGACGAGGCCCCGGCCGCATTGGGCCCGGAGCCCCAAGGCACTGCGACCCAGTACCCGATCATTCTGGCGCACGGATTCAACACCAGCACGACCAACTTCTGGCGCTTCAACGACGTCGACGTTGCGCTGATCGAGGATGGCCACGACGTGATGCTCGGCAGCGTTCCGCCGTTCGATACCCCGCAGGTTCGGGCAGGCTTTCTTGCCGAGCAGGTCGACGAACTGCTCGAGCGCTCGGGAACCGATCAGGTCAACCTGGTGTGCTTTTCGATGGGCGGCATCGACTGTCGCTACCTCGTGAGTCCCGACGGGCTGGACTACGGATCCAAGGTCGCGTCCATCACCACGATTTCTTCCCCGCACCGCGGAACCTACGTGGCCGACGTGGCGGTTGGTTTCCTCCCGGATGAAGACGATGCCGAGGCGATCGACGCCATCGCCACCGTGTTCGGGCGAACCTTCAGTGAAGTGGCCGAGGACAGCCACATCGTCGCGGCACTTGGGGCGATGTCCGAGCGCACGATGGTCGAGTTCAACGCGACGATCTCCGACGCTCCGGGCGTCATGTACCAGTCGTGGGCCGGGGTCAGCAGCGTCGCAGGGCTGCCCAACCCGCGCCGCAACGCGGAGTCTGATGCCTGCACCGACGACAACGGTGAGTTGCTCTTGATGCGTCACGACGGAACCGTCGACCGCATGGATGCGCTGTTGGTCGGCGCGGCGGGCATCGTCGCGCACGGGCTCGAGTTGCGCCCGAACGATGGCGTGTCGACGGTCGAGTCGAGCAAGTGGGGCCGCTTCCGTGGGTGTTACCCGGGCGACCACCTCGATGCAGCGGGGCAGATCGGTGACGAAGGTCCCGACCCGCGCACAGGCTTCGACTACCTGAGGTTCTATCGAAACCTGGCGTTCGACCTGGCCGCTCAGGGCTACTGAGTTCGCCGCGGGTCCGGTGCGCCCCGCGGAGCCGCGTCGGTTCCTAGGGAGAGGCCCGGCTACGGGCTCGGGGCCGTCGTCATCTCGACGTTGTCCGTCCGGAATCGATATCCAACGCCGCGCAGTGTTTCGATGTAGTCGGACGCGGGACCGAGCTTCTTGCGGAGTCGCTGCACGTGGGTGTCGACGGTCCGCGTGGGCAGGCCAGGCGTGTGTCCCCAGACGTCGTGCAGCAGCGCGTCGCGGGTTTGCACCCGCCCTCGGCGCGACAAGAACGTGCTGAGCAGACGGAACTCGAGTGCTGTGAGGATGACTTCGCTCTCGTCGACCCAGACCCGGTGTCCTTGCTCATCCACCCTGAGGCGGCCGAATGCAAGCTCGGGTGCTGCGGGCACGGGTTTGTCCGAGCGGCGGAGGATCGCCTTGATGCGAAGCAGGAGTTCCCGCATGGAGAAGGGCTTCGTGACGTAGTCGTCGGCGCCGACTTCGAACCCGACCACCCGGTCGATCTCGTCGTCCTTGGCGGTGACCATGATGATCGGGACGTCTTTCGTGCCATCCCTGGAGCGCAGGACCCTGCATATGTCCGTACCAGACATGTCTGGAAGCATCAGGTCGAGAAGAATGAGTTCCGGGGTGGGGTCGAGCTGGGCGGCTTCGAGGGCCGATCGCCCGTCGAATGCCACCCGTGTGCGCCATCCCTCCCGCTCTAGCGAGAACTGGACCGTGCTCACCAGGTCGCGTTCGTCGTCCACGATCAGGATCGTTGGCGTCACGTTGAGACTCTCCTCCGGATGCGTGACAGCCTCGTGACGACCCGGCAAAGGCTTGGGGTCTTCGAGGTGACGAGGTCTTCGGCGACTCCGCGTCGACGGCGAGCCCGTCAGCTCGGCTGTGTGAGCATCGTTTTCCGAGCAGTCCTGGGTCTGCGGACGCGTCTCTCGTGGTCGGCTGAGGTCGTTTCGAGCGTACGCCAGGTCTCCTCGGATTTGACCGTGTTAGTTTTGTGTGTTATTCGTTGGCATGTTTGTTGGGCTGGGACGCGCGGCTCTTGCGAGCCTGTTCCTCGCGGGCTGCACGGGTCTGAACCCTTCGTACGCGGACGCGACCGGCGGGGAGGGGGGCAGCGGCCTGGGCACGACGACGCGTGACGCCACCGGGCCAGATCCATCCTCACCGACGGGCCCAAGCCAGACCACAACGTCGCCCACCCAGACGACGCTCGAACCGACGGACGGCTCGAGCGAATCGACGACGGGAATGGGCCCAGCGACGCGGGGGACCGAAACCGGTTCGGAAGAGAGCGGTACAGAGACGATGGGTGTGATCCCAGGAGACTGCAGCACCTACCTTCAAGACTGCCCAGACGGGCAAAAGTGTATGCCGTGGGCGACCGCTGGAGATGGGTCTTGGGATGCTCTCGCCTGCTTCGCGCTCGAACCCGTCGACCCCGGGGAGCCGGGAGAGGCATGCGTGGTGTTCGAGACTGCGACGTCGGGGCTGGACGACTGCGGCGAAACGTCGATGTGTTGGGACGTCAACACCCGGACCAACCAGGGCACCTGCGTCCCGTTCTGCACCGGCTCCGCGGAGGAGCCGGTCTGTGGTGACGGCCTTGCTTGCGCTCAGAGGAACGAGGGCGTCATCGCCTTGTGCCTGCCGCTGTGCGACCCCCTGGCCTCGGACTGCGACGTCGGATCGGCCTGTGTTCCGGATGACAATGGGTTCGTGTGTGTACCCGACGCGTCCGGACCCGGTGGTGCGGTCGGAGAGCCCTGCGAGTTCATCAACACCTGCGACCCGGGCACCTTCTGCGCAGCCTCCGGCGTTCTCAACGGCTGCGCTGCGGCGACGTGTTGCGCGGAGTTTTGCGACGTTGAAGGGCTGGATGACTGCGCCGGGCCATCGGTCTGTGTGCCGTACTACGAAGACGGTTCGGCTCCGCCGGGCTACGAGAGTGTCGGCTACTGCGGAGTCGAGGTCTGACCTTCGGTTGGACGCGGGGTTACAATCGCACCCAACGTGGGCGTGATGGATGACGTTGCCGCGAGCAAGTACCTCTCGTGGGTCTTGCGCCACGATCCGCAGGCCCTCGGTTTGACGCCGACGGTGGACGGCTGGATCTCGATCGAGCGGCTGCTCGAAGCGGCGGCGGCGGAGGGGAAGTCACTCACGCACGCACGGATCCGCGAACTCGTCCTCGCCAGTGACAAGCAGCGGTTCGCGCTGAGTCCCGACGGCCTGATGATTCGCGCCCAGCAGGGGCATTCGATCCCCGTGGAGCTCGGCTATGCACCCGCTGCGCCCCCTGCCTTGCTCTTTCACGGCACTGTGGCGGCGGCGCTACCTTCGATTCGCGCAAAAGGCCTCCTGCGTGGCCAGCGTCATCATGTCCACCTCAGTGCAAACCGGGAGACCGCGACACGCGTCGGAGCGCGGCGCGGCACGCCGGTCGTCCTGGTGGTTCGGGCGATGCAGATGGCCGAAGCCGGCTCGGTCTTCTATCGGACCCCCAACGGGGTCTGGTTGGTGGACCACGTGCCGGCCGACGACATCGACTTCGATTCACTCGTGCGCGGGACACAGTAGGGGGATCAAGATCTGGCTGACCTCGTGCCAGTCGAGGGCGCTGAGTACCCCCGGCGGTGCCTGGCGGCCGCGCTTCTGAGGGCCGTACAGGACCCGGACGCCGACGATGCCTGCCAACGTGCGGTGGATGTCGGGCCTGTCGTCGACGAAGGCGCCCAGGCCCAGACGAAGGCAGTGGGGTGCCTTGTCCTGTCGCCTGCGACAGAAGATGACTCGATCCTCACGCATACCGGTTCGTTCGAAGAAGCGGTGGTGTCGGAGCCACCGTAGGCTCCGCCGCGCGATGTTGGGCCCGCACTTGGAGATGATCCACGTGCGACCGCTGACCAGCGCGTTGACCTCGGCGATCACCTCAAACGCCCCCTTCATCGGGGGCGTTCTCATCGCGTCGTCGTCGCTGCCCGAGAGGAAAGATGTGTCTTGCGCTCCGTCGCCAGCGTGAATGATGACGCGGCCGATATCGAACCCGATCTTGGGCTGGGGGCCGAGTGACTGTGTTTGGGTATCCATGAACGCACCATGGATCCCCTGGCTATCGCTCGGAAGTAGTGTTTATGTATGAGGTATCTGAAAAAGTTATAGTTCCTCGTGTCGCCCAAGCTCGACTGGCTCGAGGGATTCGCCGAATTCGCCGAAGACCTCAACTTCACGCGTGCCGCCGCCCGCCTGCACATGTCGCAACCCGCGCTCCACACCCAGGTCCGAAAGCTCGGGGAGGCGCTGGACGTCTCCCTGTATGAACGGCGGGGGCGTCGTCTCGTTCTGACCGACGCCGGGATCGAGGCGCTCCGTTTCGCCCGCGACATGCGGAGTCGGACCCGCGACTTCATCGCATCCGTTCGTGGACAGGCCCCGACGAGCCCGCTCGTGTTCGCCGCGGGGGAGGGCGCCTTCTTGTACTTGTTGGGGCCCGCAATCCGGAGCTTTGTACGTTCCGCCGTGGCGCCGGTGCGCCTGTTGACCCGTGCGGCCGAGCCGGCCATCGAGGCGGTTCGGCTGGGCGATGCGCAGCTGGCAGTTGCGGTCGTCGCCGAGGTGCCGGAGCAGTTGGAGGGCCATCTGCTCACCGAGGTCCATCACGTCGCCGTCGTGTCCAAGGCGCACCGATTGGCGGCGCGTAAGCGGATCTCCCTCGCCTCGCTTGCGGGCGAGCCTCTCGTCGTCCCTCCGCAGGGCAGCCGACTTCGGCAAACCCTCGCCACTGGGTTCGCCGCCAGTGGGAACGAGCTCGCCGTCGCGGTGGAGGCATCGGGCTGGGAGCCGATGCTTCACTTCGCCTCCCTCGGGCTTGGCCCCGCAGTGGTCAACGGGTGCTGCCGCGTGCCTCGATCGATGGTGGGGATTCCGATCTCGGACCTACCGCGGGTTCGCTATCAGCTTCTTCACGCACGAGGCGCGTTGGAGGATCCGCGCTTGGCTGCGCTCCATGCCACTGTCCTCAACTCAGCTTCTCCGCGAGTTGCACGGAGAGCTGTTTCACCAACTCCTCGAGGGCCTTAGGGACACCATTTGCGAGCAAGTTTTCGCGCTCGTTGGGGTCCACTTCGAGGTCGTACAGTTCGTCGCGCAGCAGCGCGGCGCCGCCGGGACTCGGCCCAAACCCCGAAGCTTCGTGATAGCGGATGAAGCGGTGCCGGTCGGTCCGCAACGCGAACGAGGCGCCTTCAAGCCGAGGTGGATAGGTCGGGCATGCAAGCACGAACGGCCCACACGCCTCGACGTCCTGAGCTTCCATGCACCGGTCGACATCCGCGTTGAGTTCTTGCGCGGCGTTGCGTTGGTGGTCGCTTTGAAAGTTGAACGTCGAAACCACGCTGGCCTGCGGCCACTGTGCCCCGGCATCCTCGACGATCGGCTTCAGGCTAAGACCGTGCTGCAGGGGGTCGGGAACATTGGCGTAGTCGAGCACCGTAGGAAGCAGGTCCATCAGGCTCGCGAGTTTGTGGGTGGACTGCGGGGTGGGATCTGCCGAGTCCGAGATGATGAGGGGCACGCGGGTGGCTCGTTCGTACAAGGACGGTTTCTTCCATCCGCGCTTCTCGCCCATGAAGTATCCATGGTCGCTCCACAACACGACGATCGTTCGGCGAGGCCGCTGCGCCACGGCCTCGAGAACTGTGCCGAGCAGATGATCCACATAGCTGATGCACGCGAGGTATCCACGGATCGCTTCTCGCGTCGCGGTGTCCCAGTCTGCATCCGAGGGAGAGTTCCGGGCGTCACGCAGCGTTACGCAGCCGGTGAACGTGAGGTCGTCCTGGTCAGCCCTCTCGATCGCGGCATCCAACGGCCGTAGCGCGCTGTCTGGGTAGAGATCGTAGAACTCTTGTGGCGCCTCCCAGTGTTTGTGGGGCTTGAAGAACCCCAGCGCCAAGAACATCGGCTCGGAGGTACTCTCTTGCTCGAGGCGGTCGATGGCGTAGCGGGCGACCCGAGCGTCCGGAAGCATCGACGTCGTGGCGTCGAAGGGTCCAGGACATGGCAACGCCGAGTCCGAGATGTCGGTCTTGTACTTCGGTAGGGGCTCGCAAGCGCCCTTGGGAACGAGCTTGCTCAAGAAGGCGTACTCGTCCCAAGCACAGGAGTCGTACGTGGGGTCCTCGGGGTCGACTCCGCAGTCTGGGAACTTGCGATCGTGACCACCGTAGCCCCCACCATGAAAGATCTTGCCCGCGCCAAATGTCTGGTAGCCCGACTCGTGGAGCAGGCGAGGGAGCGTCGTGGTTGGGGCCTCCAGAAGCGGACCGAACTCGTCGGTCTTGGGCGCCATGATGTTCTCAGCTTGGGTCACCCCAGAGACGTGGGGTGGCAACCCGGTGAGCGTTGCTGAGCGCGATGGCCCACACATCGGCGCGGCACAGTACGCGCGCTGAAAGACGGTTCCCTGCTGCGCCAGCTGGTCCAGGTTGGGCGTGATCACATCCTGCGGGTCGAACGTTGGCTTGGAGCCCTCGAACGGCGTGGGCCAGTCGTTGAGGTCGTCGACCGAGATGAACACAATGTCGGGTCGAGAATCGGAGAGCACTCCGTCTCGCTCCGCCTCGTGCCCGAGCGAGGGCGTCCCCGCGTCGCAGGCCGGAATCGTTGCCAGGTACTTCAGGAATCTACGTCGGGTTGTCATTACGTCACCGGTGAGTCCACTCCGCCAAGCAGGAGTGGGCCGCGTACGCCGACCGACCGGGGCCAAGAACGTGGGTCCGTCGGGTGTTCAACGCTCTTTGCGTCGGGCACAGAGAACCTGACGCTCGCCCGCGGTCTTGTGGGGGGCACTCCGGCTTCGTAACTCCCCGTCACGTGGCGGTACCACCACGCTGAGACCATGACGCTGCACCGAAAACTTGCCGGATTCCTTGGGTTTTCTGTCCTTGCGATCGCGGGGCCGGCGCAGGCGCTCCCCACCGTTTCGCCGAAGAACAAGCCCGCCGCAAAATCTCCCAAAGGACCCGGCAACGCTCCGCTTCCCAAGGCCAAGCCCTCGCCCAAGGTACTGCCGGTACCCGAGCAGATGCAGCCCATCAACCGGACAAGACCGCAACTCGACCCCAAGCTCGCCAAGGCGCTACGAAACCCCAAGGCGCTCAGCAAGACGCGCATCGCCGGGATCGCGGGGCGCTTCAATATTGACGTCGCGCCCAACGACGTGGAGGCGACCACCACGCTGACCGTCCGCCGACCGTACCGAGGTCCGGGTGCGTACATGAGTTTCGATAGCCCCCGCGACGTCCACCCACAGACCCCCTCGGATGGCCTCGCGACCCTGGACAGCCAGGCCGAGCTGCGGCGCGTTCGGGGCACCGGCCCAACGCCCGTTCCGTCGGAGACTCCCGAGATGCTGGCGCAGCAGTTCGATCCGCTGCACCCCGACTTCCCGGCGGCCGCCGAGGCGACGCTCGACGGCTCGCATCTCGGACTGCATCTGCAGGCCGCCGCGAACCGTGACTACGTCGTTTCGTGCCGGGTACGGGCGAGCGAGAGCACGGCGGACTTTGGGGTTCGGGTCGAGGTGAACGGATCGTATTCGCACATGCTCGCGGCCATCGCCCCGGAGCGCGGCCGCATTTCGTTCGCGCTGCCACGTGCGAGCCGGGTGCGCGGGATCGACCTGCAACTCGTCGCGGCCGTACCGATCACCGCTCAGGACGGCCTCGGTTTCGGAGCGGCGGTCGCAGGCCGGCGAAGGGTCACCGCGTTCAGCGTGAGCCGCTGCGACATCACCCCGCTGTCGTGACGCCGACGTCCCACAGGCTCCACGAGCTTGGGGCTTCACCTGGGGGGACTGCGTTCCGGGGCCGCCCCTGACTCTGGCGAGCGGACGTTTCTTCCCCGGGGGGCTTGCCCCTCCAGCGGCGGCCGGAGACGCTCACTGTCGTGGGGGACACGCGCGGGACCGAAGACAGTGACGCTCAGCCGTGGTCGCTCGAGTCCGTGGCGCGTTTTGGAGAGTTGTTGCTCGACGGCTTCTCGGTCATCGATCCGCAGGGTGTTCACCTCGCCGTCAACGATGCCCTGTGCGAGATGGTCGGCTACAGCCGCGACGAACTCGTGGGTGCGCAGAGCGATCTCTACTGGCCAGAAGAAGAGGTGGAGACCATTCGCGCCGCGCTGGCGCAGACACTGGATGGGCATTTTCGGCACTTCCGGCTGATCTTCTGTCGTGCGAACGGTGAGCGTTTTCCGGTGGTGGTCAGTCCCAACGTCGCGCTCGACGAGCACGGCGAGCCGGCCTTCTACTTCGCCACGGTCAAGGACAACAGCGACATCGAACGAGCTCACGAGGCGCTCAAAGAAAGCGAGGTCCGCTACCGAGCCTTGGCGGACTCGACGCCTTACGGCATCGCGGTGCACGTCGACGGGGTCGTTCGGTATGCGAATACGGCGGCACTTGAACTGCTTGGCGGGACCCTGGCAGACGTCGTCGGCGAACCTCTGGGTCGCTTCGTCCACCCCGATGACCGAGAACTCGTGACCGCTCGAGTGCGGGGGTTGGTCGAGGCGAGCAGCTCGGCACCGTGGGCACGCGAGCGCTTCCGCCGACTCGACGGCGCGATGTTTCACGCCGACGTCGCTGGCGTTCGCATCCGCTTCGAAGATCAGGACGCGGTCCAAGTCGCTTTTCGTGACGTCACGCAAGAGCTGGAACGGGAGCGGCAGCAGGCGGAGAGCAACCGTCTCGAGGCGATCGGACGGCTCGCCGGCGGGGTCGCCCATGACTTCAACAATCTGCTGACGGTGGTGATGGCGGCGTGTAGCTTCGTCCTGGATCACGAGGGCCTTCCCGGTGACCTTCGCTCCGACCTGGACAGCGCCTCGGAAGCTGCGCGGCGCGGCTCGGAGTTGACCCGTCAGCTGCTCGCTTTCAGCCGCCAGGAGCCGCTCCAACTCGCGAGTCTCGCGCCAGGTGAGGAACTCGAACGAATCGGCAAGGTGCTGGAGCGGATGGTCGGCGAGGACGTGCTCCTCGAAGTCGACGTGGCGGACGATTGTTGGCCGATCCGAGCCGACCGCACGCAGTTCGAGCGGGTGTTGTTGAACCTCGTCGCAAACGCGCGATCCGCCATGCCGGATGGCGGGCGCGTCCGATTGCGGGCCAGCAACGCTGGCGCTGAGAGCCTCGACGATGAAATGCAGCTTCCGGCAACCCAAGACTTCGTACAGATCGTGGTCGACGATGACGGAGTGGGGATGGACGAGACCACATGCGGCCAGGTCTTCGAGCCCTACTTCACAACCCGACGTGCGCAGGGCGGGACCGGCCTCGGTCTGGCGACGGTCTACGGCATCGTCGTGCACTCGGGCGGAGCGGTCTCCCTTCGCTCAGAGGTCGGGAAGGGGACAACCGTGACCATCCACTGGCCACGCGCGAGCCGTGCGGCGCCGGCCCCCAGCGACCGCCCCGAGCCGAACACCGCGGGCAACGAGATCGTGCTCGTGGTCGAGGACCAGGCGCCTGTCCGGGAGGTCGCGGTCCGCTCTCTGCAACGAGAGGGCTACACGGTCCTCGAAGCCGAGGGGTACACCGACGCCATGGCGTGTCTGCAGCGGGAGGAATCGATCGATCTGCTGCTGAGCGATGTTGTGCTTCAGGATGGCAACGGCCCGGCGATCGTCGACGCCGCGAGAACGCTTCGCCCGACGCTTCGCGTGCTCTTCATGTCGGGGTACTCGGACGTGTCTGCCCTGGAGGAGAGGCACTCGGCCATGCCGCTTCTCCAGAAACCCTTCACGCCGTCCGGGTTGAGCGCAGCTGTCCGTGCGGTACTCGACGGTGAGGAGCCCCCCTCGGACTGAGCGCCGCTCTTGGCCTCCGTTTGCAGCTCGGCGCACGTGGTCAGAGTTGGGTCTATGCGCGGGTCGGGTCCGCTCGGAGCACGTGTCGCAGCCCCCAAACGCCGATCACGGGCCCGGGCAGCAGGACCACAAACAGCCAGGTCTCGGGAATCCGCGGCGCGATCCAACTCAGCAGCGAGATTGCGGGGATGGTCAGCGCAAACCCCAGCGCGTTCATCACGGTCAGCCCGGTCCCGACCTTGTCGGGGGGAGCTGAGCGAGCCGCGACCGCCGAAAACTGAGGAGAGTCGCCTGCCACCAGAACTCCCCAGACCATCAAGAATGCCAGGCCAGCCGGGGCGGACCCACCGGAGAGAACGAAGGGGCTGAGCAAGCAGCACGCGCCTGAGCCGGCGAGCAAGACGGCTGCGACCCGAGCGCTTCCCCAACGTCGCGAGGCGAATCCTCCAGCGACACATCCGATGCTGCCCGCGCCGATGATCGCGAACGCCCAGCGACCGCTCCCGGCTTCCGTGCCCAAGACCACGTGGACGGCAAACGGGACGAACGCCCAGAACGCGTAGAGCTCCCACATATGCCCGAAGTAGCCGAGCGCCGCGCTCCGGAAACCTCGGATCGAGAACAGGTCGAACGCATCGCGAACGCGTCCGGGGCGTCCACGACCCACGCCCGGTCCTTCGGGGACCGTCGTGACCACGACGACGCCCCCAGCGAGCGCGAGGCCGGACGCCGTGAGCACGAGGGTGCCAGGGTCGAGCGCGAGGGAACGAAGCAGCTGCGGGAACGCGGTGCCGAGGACCAGTGCACCCACAAGAAACCCGATCGCCGAGCCGAGCCCTTCACGAAACCAGGACGCCGCCAGTTTCATCCCCACGGGGTAGACACCCGCGAGGCTGATGCCGGTGAGCACACGCATCGCCATGAACCAACTGAACGACTCCGGGGCGAGCATCGAAGCAGCGTTCGATGCCCCGGCCAGCACCGCGGACAGAGCGAACAGATGGTGGCTGCGAACACGGTCCGAGAGGCCGCTGAATGCGAACAGGAGGGTCCCGGCGATGAACCCCAGCTGCACGCTCGAGGTCACCCACGCCAGCCCTCCGCTGACGCCGGACCAATGGTGGGCCAGGTCAGGGAGGACGGCGTTGCCCACGAACCAAACCGAGGTGCCCGCAAACTGGGCGACGACGATCGTCGGCAGGATGTGCGGTCCCGGCCGTGGCAAAGGGGGGTCGCTCACCGGGCGTCAGCCTAGCAGGGCAAGCAGCATCTCCACCGACGTCCGGTCGTTGATGCCCGAACCAAAGGAAACCGCCCACGAACGGAATGGCTCATGGGCGGCGAGGAAGTAGTGGAAACAAGAGCCCTCTGCGGGAACTCGAACAAGGGTGGGGAGAGAGTTCGATCCTTCGTGCCGAGGAAACACGGCCAGCAGGAAGGACACTTGACCGAAACAGCGCGCTCCCGCAGGGGGCTCGCGAAGGTAGTGCTCCGAGCCCCCGCCGAGGTTCCCGAGCCGCCCAAAAAAGCGACATGTGGGCCCTAGCGGGTCAATCGTGCCACCAGCGCGGCCACTGCTGTTTGAAGAGCCTCGGCCAGTTCGGGATCCTCGAGCGTGCCCGCTTCGAGATCGAACGTCTTGTGGAAGCGCGGCACCGAGAGACTGCCGACGACTTCGGCCGAGAAGTGCGACGCCGAAGCCAGCGCGGTCTTGAGGACGTTGCCACCGCCTCCGCCGCCGGGCGAGGTCGCCATGATCGCCATTGGCTTTCCCTGAAAGACCTTGGCGTCGATGCGGCTGGCCCAGTCAAAGGTGTTCTTGAATGCGGCCGTGTAATACCCGTTGTGCTCGGCGTAGGAGATGAGCAGTCCGTCGGCTTCACCGATCTTGGTAAAGAAGCGCTGGGCGGGCTCGGGGATGCCGCCCTCCTTCTCTCGGTCGCTGCTGTAGACAGGCATGTCGTAGTCGCGGAGATCGAGGAGTTCGATGTCCGCCTCGGGTCGCATGGCGAGAAGCCGGTCGGCGGCGTGTGTGACCAGGGCTCGGTTGATGGATGTGCTCGACGAGCTGGCGGCAAAGGCAAGGATCTTCATCGTGGACTCAAGAGGGAGTTGGCGTGGAGTCTAGAGGCGGGCGGCTTTGGGGGCGATCGGGACTTTGACCAAGCGGCCCCACGCGATGAAGGCTGACAACCCGCCCAGGACGAGCGAAGGGACCATGCCGCCGAAGTCTCCCGAGACGAGGTGCGTGAGCGCGGCCAAGACCATGACCAGCGTCAGGCCCGACGCAGCAAGTGGCGTCAGCCGAGGTGCGATCCGGAGTCCTGCCGGGAGGACCAGCCCGGCGGCACCGAGCAGCTCGGAGATCCCTGCGAGCCGAAGGATCGCCAGCGGCTCCGCCATTCCCGCCGCAGCCAGCTCGGCTCCAGGAGAGAACGCCTTGAAGCTACCTGCCATGAAGAATGCGGCCGCGCCGAGAAGCTGGGCCACCCAGAGGCCGCGGTGAAGGGTCTTGTTGCTGGTGTTCATGTCGCCTCGTTGGGGCACGGCGTCTTGCGCTGCCCTCGACACAGAAGCTAGTCCTGCGACATAATCGATACAATAGTGGCTGTTTCGGCATCTGCTGCTCATTTTCGTCACAGGTAGACACACCATGAAGATTGCAGAGGATTTCGATGCCTTCGTCGCCATCGTCGAGGCCGGGAGCATCAGCGAAGGCGCTCGAGCGCTCCGAATGCCGCGCGCGACCCTCTCGAGGCAGCTCGGCCGTCTCGAGGAGCGGCTCGGGACGCGGCTGCTGCATCGTTCCACCCGCCGCATGGTGCCGACCCCTGCAGGCGAGACCCTCTACGCACGCGCCCGCGGATTGCTCGACGCTGCCCAAGCCGCGGTCGAGTCGGTCCAGCGCCTCGACGATGTCCCGCGAGGGCCGTTTCGGGTCTCGGCTGCGCCAGTGCAAACACCGGTCCTGGGCGAGCTACTCGCGGAGTTCGTCCAGACGTATCCCGACGTGTCAGTACAGCTCGAGACGACGACGCGGCACGTCGACCTGGTCGCGGATCACGTCGACGTCGCCTTTCGGGCCGGTGGCATTCGGGAGCCGAGCCTCATCGCCAGAGCGTTGCTTCGCACCGAGCTCATCGCGGTGGCCTCACCGGCGTATCTCCATGCTCGTGGCACACCCACGGAGGTTTCCCAGCTCGGAGGCCATGCCTGCATGGGCGGCTTCGAGAGAGGGATGCGTCCGGGAAGTACCTGGCCGCTCCTCGCCGGCGGGGCGACGCCGATCACGGGCCCGCTGGTGACCAACGACATGATCGCCCTCAAAGGGGCGGCATTGGGAGGTTTGGGGATCGCGCTACTCCCCAACCTTCTGATCGAGGGCGAGGTTCAGTCCGGAAGACTCGTTCCCCTGCTGGTCGGCGTCGTCGGACTGAAGACATCGTTGTCGCTCGTTTGGGTGGAGCGCGAATTCATCGATCCGAAGGTCCGCGCGTTCGTCGAGTTCGCGGTCCGGTGGGTCGAGGATGGTCGGTTCACCACCTGAGGAATCTGGCGCGGTCACGAACCACTCGGTGGTCGCCGAATGCTGTTCAAACTTCCAGATCATGCCCGCGGGTCGGTGGTTGGGGCGCGGTGGTGCACGATGCGCACCCTGGAGATGGTTCCATTCCGGCCCTCATTCTTCGTACATTGACGTAACCTGAAACACTATTTTGCGTTCAACGATTGCGGCCGGGCCGCGCGCTCGGCATCCCGAATCTGTATGCCGAAGGAATCGACACGGAGCGAGGATACTGATCTAGAGGCCAATGTGGGCGACAAGCCGACATTCAGCCGAAGAAATATTCTGGCGGGAGCGACGACCGCGCCTGCAGTTTTGGCAGCTATGGGAGGGACGGCCACGATGCTCGCATCTGCCCCGGCGGAGGCAGAAGTGCTGACCCCCACCAACCGGATCCGCCGGTTCCGAGACGCTGCAAAACTCCGAAAGCACGCGGCCTGGTACCAGTTCGCCGAAGCTGTCAGTCGTCCTGCGCAGGAGACCAACGACGACGACGAAATCTACGCTGACTACCGCGGGAGCTTCCACAAGTGCCTCCCCCAGAACGACTTTGGCGAAGTTGACCCCGCCGCATACGACGCGCTTCGCTACGCGTTCGAGTGTGGCAACCCGGACGCCTTCGATGCGATCCCGCTCGATGGTGCCTCGGACCGTCGTCTTGCCAACCCTCAGGGTGCGCTGGCCTTCAACCTGACCGGAATCGATCCTCACGCCACTCGCATGCGTGCCGCCCCGGCCTTCGCAAGCGCGGAGACCGCTGCCGAGATGGGCGAGGTCTACTGGCACGCGATCCTTCGGGACACCCCGTTTGCCGACTGGGGTTCGAGTGCTCTCGCCGGCGATGCGATCGACGACCTCAACGCGTTCAGCGAGACCGTCGGGCCGACGCAAGGCGGCCTGGTGACCGCCGCAACCCTCTTCCGCGGCCCCACCCCCGGCGACCTCGTAGGGCCCTACGTCTCGCAGTTTCTGCTCAAGGACATCAACTACGGCCAGGCGCTCATCGAGCAGCGCTACAACACACCCGACTCGACGAACTTCATGACCGGCGTGGCCGATTGGCTCGCCGTGCAGCGTGGGGCCGCGCCGGGTGCATCGATCAGCTACGACGCGCAGCGCCGCTACATCTACAACGCCCGGGCCCTCGGTGAGTACGTCCACATCGACGCACTCTTCCAGGCGTATCTGTTCGCGGCTGCCATTGCACTCGGGTTCGGCCCGGATGCGCTCGACATGACGCCGTACTCGGGCAACCCCAGTCAGGGGGCCTTCACCACGCTTGGCGGGCCTGACGTGCTCGACAGCGTCTCGCACGTGGCAAACCTGTCGCTGCGCGCGGCCTGGTTCCAGAAGTGGGCTGCGCACCGCCGACTTCGTCCCGAGATGTACGCCGGTCGTGTGCACTTCACCCGCACAGGCGACCGGAACTACGGCTTGCCCGCGGAGATTCTCAACTCGGCAGCGGTCTCAATCCTCGAGTCCGAGAACGGCACGGCGCTGCTGCCTATGGCGTTCACGGAGGGATCACCGACCCACCCCGCGTACCCCGCAGGTCACGCCACCGTCGCGGGATCGTGCTGCACGGTCCTCAAGGCGTTCTTCGACGAGTCGTTCATCGTCCCCGACCCCGTGGTGGCGGCGAGCGACGGCCTGTCTCTGCTGCCCTACGGCGGCGGCGACCTCACCCTGGGCGGCGAGATCAACAAGCTCGCCAGTAACATCTCGCTCGGTCGCGACCTGGCCGGGGTGCACTATCGGTCCGATGGTGTGGACGGAATCCTGGTCGGTGAGCAGATTGGCCTCGCCTACCTCGCGGACATCAGCCGGGGTTACAACGAGGACTTCGGCGGGTTCAGCCTGACTCGCTTCGATGGCAGTGAGGTCCTCGTGGTGGACGGCCAGGTCTTCGACGTCTGATCGCTGCGCGGTTGAACGGGCCGGAGTCACCTCGCCTCGAGGGGCTCCGGCTCTTTGCGTCGATCAGCCTGTGCTCAGCATCACGCGGTGTCGATGATCGTTGGGGTGGGCGCTGACACAACCGAGCCATGTCCCGCTTCCTTGGTTTCTTGCTGACCCCGCTTCTGCTTCTGCCTGGCTGTGAGTCCGAGCCGGATGAGGCCGCCGATGTCGACGCGATTGTCGAAGCCACCGCCGATGTCTCCGTCTTCTTCTGTGAGTGCTCGCTGGAAGCCGAAGGGAGAGACTCAGATGCGTGTGTCGAGGCCGCCGAAGAGGTTCTCGGTCAGGCGGTGAACGACTGCATCCAGGACGTGGTGGTGATGGACCCCGGGTCTCGAGAGGTGATGCGCTGCAGCACCGTGGCATTGCGGGGCCTGCTGAACTGCTACGAGAGCGCCGGCATCTGTCCTGAGACCACGGTCTCCGGCGGGTCCACCTCCGACGAAGACACCACCGCCGAAGAGGACGAGCCCATCTCCGATGACGCGTGTGGCCTCGCCTTCGAAGATGAGATCAAGGCTTGCGGTGAGCTTCCGGTGGAAACTCAGGAGGCCCTCGACGAGTGTCTGCCCGGAGATGATGCGGAGGCCGACAGCTGCCTCGGCGACGATTGCTGAGTGAGCCTACGGGACTTCGATCTCGAACTCGATCGTGTAGTCGATGACGTCCGGAGCGTTGAAGGCGTTGATGATGAGGTGGTACTCGCTCGCCGCGACGTCTCGGGCGTAGCTGAAGTCGACTTCTTCGAGCTCTCCGTCCTCGTTCTCCATCATGTACGTGCCGGGCTCGGCGATGCCATCGATGAACGGGCAGTTCCCGGAGGGCTCCGTCGGGATGATGACGCCGACGCCCTGCTTGGCGGGCTTGCCGGGGGCCAAGAAGTCGACGAACGGCAAGTCGATGCCGGAGTTGGGGGCACACGGCCCTCCCGTCGGGCCGAACATGCGAACGGCCACATTGGCTCCCTCGGGCACGATGAACGCGTAGTGGTCCTCGTCGCAGGGACCCGCGACGCTCCCGCGCAGGCGGACCGTGGTGCTGCTCTCCCCATCGCCGATCATGTCGACGCCGGTGAAGATGTCGTTCGGCTCGCCCTCGATGTCGTTGCCGGATTCGATGACGCGTCGGCACTCGATGTCGCAGGCTTCGCTGTCCTCGTCGCAGGTCTCTCCCGCTTCGAGGATGCCGTTGCCGCACATCGACTTGTCGAGTGTGATCTGGACCGGGCCAGTGCCGGTCACAGAGTCAACGGCGATGACGTACTCGACCGTCTCGCTCAAGCGGTTGATGATTGCGGAGTCTTCGTGGAACCCGACGTCGCAGCGGTTCTGCACCGTTTTGCAGCCTGTCGGCGTGCAACCTGAGCCCAGGTTGAGCACAACCACGTCGTGGTCCTCGGTCTGAGGGGCGGCATTGATGTTCCAACGCTCGCCGGGTTCGGCGCGCAGCTTGAAATAGACGTCCTCGCCGGGGAATTCCTTGATGGGCCCCGGGCACACGGGGAAGCCGAGGCCCGCGCTCTTGTAGTCGGACAAGTCGACGATCACGGAGGTGGACTCAGTGATGACCGGCAGTTCGTCGACGAAACACTCGTCCGCGAGCTGCACCTCGGCAATGGCTGTCTCCTCTGGGACCAGCGAGGGATCGAAGACCGAGCAGGCAGACGCGAGCACGGGGCCGAGGAGCAGGGCAACAACGGTGCGCAATGAAGTCATGGGTGGTTTTGGGGGGCGCGTAGGGGCTCTCGCCGCGGGCTATGGCGCCTTGTAAGGGTTGCGATCGGGACCGGACTTGAGCGGGTCCTTTGCGCGAGGCTCGGGCTTGGGCTTGGGCTTGGGCTCGGGCTTGGGCTCGGGTTTTTCAACCGGAGTCGCCGTGGGGGGCTTGGGTTGGGGTTTTCGCCGCGGGCGACGTCGACGGGTCGTCGCGGGCTTCGGGTCCTCGGTTGCGACGGCCGGTGCGACGGCCGGTGCGACGGCCGGTGCGGCGGGCGTCGCCTCCGGTGTTGTCGGGTCGGCGGTCGGGGCCGGGTCAGGGGAGTCGGGTTGGACTTCGCTGGGGGCGACCGTGGGACCGGTCGCGGTTGGAGCGGCCGTCGCCGGCTTCGCTGGTGTCAACGGCACCACAGATGCTGCCGCGTTCTGGGCAGCACCGACTCCAGCGGTCGCGGCCTGGCCAGCCCGGGTCGGGGACTCGGCGACTGTGTTGTCGGCCGGATCTGGCATCGCACAGCGGGCGCTGAAGAGAGCTCCGACCGCAATGGAAAGACCGCCCACCAGCGCAAACGGGAGCATGCCGCCAAATCGCTTGGCGGGTGCAGCCATCGCTGCGGGGGGCACGGGCGTCGTCTCTGGAGCCTGGTAGGGCGTCCAGCTGCCCTCCCCGGGAACCGGGGTCTTGGACATCGCAATCTGCGTATGTCCGCCCTCCGCAAGATCGACGGGTTCGGTCAGCGCGACTTTGGAAAGGACGGGGACAGACGTCGTGGGGAGTCCCGCGGTCCGTCGTCGCTGTCGAGCCAACGCGCGTCGGGCTTCGAGCTCATCGCCACACACGGAGCGAACCCACCCGCCGACATCCTGAGGCGTGACGGAGAGACCCAGACGCACCATCGCGGAGCGCAGAGCCTGAGCCATCTCGGCTGCGCTCGAGTACCGCTCGTCACGATCTCGCGCGAGTGCTCGCAGGCAGACTTCATCGAGCGACGTGGGAATGGACCCGTCGACATCGCTGGGCGGCGGCACTTCTGCCGTCGCGATGTTGTGCAGCACCCCCGCTGGCGACTCGGCAGCGAAAAGGCGGCGACCGGTCAGCGCATTCCACAGAACGACGCCCGCGGCGTACACGTCGACCCGAGGGTCCAATCCCTGGTCGCGGAGCTGCTCGGGCGAGAGATACAGGAGCTTGCCCTTCCGGATCCCCTGCTCCGTCGACGAAATGCGGTTGCGCGCTTTGGCGATGCCGAAGTCGGCGATCCGGGCGATACCGTCGACGCCGACCAGGATGTTCTCCGGGGACACGTCACGGTGCACGATCGACATCGGCGCGCCGTCGTCGTCGATCAGAGTGTGCGCGGCGTGGAGACCGTCGAGCACGTCGATCATGATCGCGCCGACGAGGGTTGGAGGAGAGGGTCCGCGTCGCGCACGGAGCAACGTGGAGAACGAGCATCCCTCCACGTACTGCATGACGATGTAGGGGCGGTCGTTCTCCTCCCCCAGGTCGACGATCGCCGCGACGTTGCCGTGGTGAACCCGAGAAGCCACGGCAGCTTCGTCGAGGAAGCTCGCGGTCACTTCGGGGTCCTCGACGAGGTGCGGGTGCATGACTTTCACCGCATGGAGTCGATGGAAGCCGATCTGGTTGCGCCGCTGGGCGAGGTAGACGGTGCCCATGCCGCCGCTGGCGATCTTCGCCAGGAGCTCGTAGTCTCCGAACCGTTCAATCCCGGTCGGCGCCGGGCGAATGCCAGAGTAGGAACTCGACTCGTCGAGGGATTGCAGCGTGCGAACCAGCGTTGGGGCCGTCACCGGCTTTTTCAGGGCGATGCCCGGCTCGGGGGGCGCGGCCTGCCCGGGATCGATCAGGTAGACGATCGGAACATCGAGCCAGACCGGAAAGCGGTTGAGGCGGCCGAGGAAGCTGCTGCCGACGCCTTCTGGGTTGCTGCTGTCGACGACGACGCGCGCGTCGTTCGGAGACCTCGAGGTCAGCGCTGACTCGAGCTGCGCGGGGTTCTGAACTCGCGTGACGGTGAAGCCTTCGAACTCGGTCACCGCTTGGAGCGTGTCCATCGCGGCGCCAGCGTCCGCCACAAAGATGATGTGGCGAATCTGGGCTCCCTGTTCGGCGGTCAAAACTGGATCTCCAGACCACGCCCGGTCCAGTGCGCCTGTTCGCGCTTGGACGAGCCATTGCGGCGCCAGTCGGTGAACACACCGAGGACGGCGGTGGCCACACCGAACGTCACAGTTGTGGCGATGAGAACATTGGTTCGGAGCTCGCCGCGCTGTCCTCGGTCGAGTCGCGACTGCGTGGGGTCCATCTCAAAGTCGTCGTTCTGCGCCAAGACGTCGAGGCCAGACCATGTCAGCGCGCTGGCGCTGGCGAGCGTAATGACGGCGCCGGCGATGAAGTAGACCGGCGGGAGCGTCCGGCGACCTCGAGTTTCTTCCGGCTCGTCCTCTGCGAAATCGGGCAGACGCGCCGACGTTGGGGGAGGGATCGGCTGGATGAGTCGAACGCTGAGGGTTTCGCCGGCACTGCCTTCGACCGTGGCTTCCGCCGAGCTGCCGTCCTCAAAGGACGCGACCAGGTCGAGCGAGCCGGGGTCGGCGAAGAACTCGTGGGTCAGGTTCCGGATGTCGCCGGCCGCCCGAGCGTTCGCCGAGATGACGCACGGGTTGTCACAGCGAAGCTTCACACGAACCAACGCGGGGCTGGTCTCCTCGAGGATCCGGTCGGCGACCTCGAGGCTCTTCTGGTCGTCGCCGTAGCGACGTTTCAGCGCGAGCGCCAACGTTGCAGCGGCTGCAAGATCTTCGGCAGAGAAGCGAGCCTTGGCTGCGCTTCGAAGCGCTTCTTTCGACGGCGACAAGCTGTCCGCCATCTCGTAGAAGTCCGCGGCCCGTCCCCAATCGCGTGCGAATTCCGCTCGCTGCGCCGTTCCAAAAGCTTCGGCTGCGGCTGCGACGTCTTGCTGCGCCGGCGCAGCCGACAACACGAGTGCGAGCGCCAGAGTGCCTTGCAGTATCCCCATCAGTCCCGCAACCAGATTAGGATCGGATGGAGCGCGGTGTCCATCGATATACGGGTCTCTCCGACGACTCGGCCGCGACCCGTGGTGTGAGGAGAGCGGTCCTGACACAACCGGAGCGCGCATCTGTTCAAGTGACGAGCGGTCGTTGATGGGGCTCCGTGCGTGCACCGTTTTGCACGGACCTTGACCGATCGATCAGCCGGGCTCAGGACACAGCGCTTGCAGGAGCGCTCGCGGGTGTCGGTTCCACGGAGGGTGTGGCGCGGCCTCTGCATTGATCTTTTGGTCGAGCTGCGTACCCTGATTCCGTCCATTGATGAGGGGCTGTTCGGCGTAGACCACGTCTGAGAGCGCGTCGTCCAGCGACACCCACTCGACGCCTTGTTCCTCCATCGCCTCGAGAAGCGGTTCGATCATTTCGGCATCGAATGCCCCTGCGTGCAGCAGAAGGACGTGCGGGATTCGGCGGCCGTAGAGAGTCTGCGCGGCCGCGTCGGACCACTGGAGCATTTCGACTGCGTGGTCGATAAAGGTCTTTCGCAGGGCCGCGAGCGCCGCTTCGTCCGCGATCGCACGACATCGGGCGTAGGGTGGATTGAAGGCCCAATCGTAGAAATCGATCGTCACCGGGGCAATGCGATACCCGCGTTGGTCGAGATGTTCGCGAATCGCGACCGTGTCCTCGCGAGACATACCCTCGAGCAAGAACGGATACCGGAACGTTGGCACCCTCCGGCCATCCGGTGCCAACTCCTCGAGAAGCGGCTCGTTGGCCGCGATGTCTCGGAAGTAGGTCGCGAGGTCCGTCTTGCGGAGGCTCAGGTGACTGTACGTATGGTTCCCGAGTGGGTGTCCAGCGGCTGTCCAAGCTTCCAAAGCCGCGCGCTGCTCTGGGGCGTCTTCGAGCTTGCCTGCATTCACGAACCCGTAGACTTGCGGCACACGGTGGCTCTCGAATGCCGAGAGCAACGCCCGGTGGAGTTGAAGCGGCGAGAGTCCTGGAACAGCCGGGCCATGGGCCGGTAAGTCGTCGACGGTGATTGCGACCTGGAGCGGCCCGGGGTCGGTCGCCTCGACCACCTCGACCGCAGGCTCGGCGGTCTGCGGTTCCTCGGGGGCTGGGCATCCCGGCGGAGGGACACTGGGTTGCTCGGGGCTGCATCCCAACAGCCAGCCGGCACCACAGACGACCAACAGCTTCGAGAGGTGAGGAAGCTGCGCCACGGAGATGAGTGTCGCATGTCGCGTCGGCATTCTTCGGCCACACTTCCGCGCGGCAACGGCCGCTCGTTGTCGCGCGCTCGTGAGCAGACCCCGGGTCGGGTGCCGCGACGGACGGAACCCGATGGCCGGAGCCCCGCGGCTCTCCGTACCGCAGAGCGCGTGGTGGGCGACGCTACTTCTTCTTGGTCGTCACGCCCGAAGCGGCGGACTTACCGCTGATCTCCGGAAGCAGGACGCCGTCGACGTAGCGTTTCTCGTTGAAGAATCGCTTCGCGGCCTTCTGCACGTTCTCCTTGTTGACGCGCTTCGTGGCTTTCTCGGCATTGCCGATCTCGCTGGGGTCGGTGCTGTACCGGTAGTGCTTCGCAAGTTCGCGCACCCAGTACCGGTTCTCCTTCACGTCGGTCTCGAGCCCGCGACGGCGCGCCTCGATGACCTTCTCGATGACCTCGTCGGTGGCACCCTGGGTCTTCACCTCGGTGATGATGTCGAACACGGCCTTCTTGAGCTTCTCGACGTTCTCCGGGGCGCAGCCGAAGCCGATTGTGTACGAGTACTCGGCGCGAGGGCGCCGTTCGATGCGGCCAAAGCTGAACGCTCCGTAGACTCCGCCCATCTTCTCGCGCAGGACTTCACGCAGACGGATGCCCATGACGTCGGCGAGCATCTCGATGTCGTCCTGACCCTCGGGGCTCCACTTGGCTTTGCCGTGGAAGGTCATCATCACGAAGGCCTTGGGGTCCTGGCCCTTCTTCACGGTGAACGCCTTGACGCCCTTGGGTTTGCGCGCGCCGATGTCCTTCCAGTTGTCTTTGCGCTTCTTGGTGGGTAGCGTTGCCAGGTAGGTCTTCGACAGCTTGCGGAGCTGCTGCTTGTCGATGTTGCCCACGAACACGAACGTGAAGTCGCTCGCGTCCGCGAAGCGGTCCTTGTACGCGGCCATGGCTTGATCGAGAGACACCTTGTCGATGTCCTCGAGCTTCACGGGTACGCGCCGCTTGTGGTTGCTGCTCGTCTCGGCCTGCAGGCGCTCGAAGAACACGGATTGAGGGTTGAGGTCGCGGTTGCGGACGAACTCGCGTTGGCTCTCCTTGAAGGCGGCGAAGGCCTTCTCGTCCGCTCGTGGGGAAGTGAACGAGAGATGAATCAGCTGCATCATCGTCTCGAGGTCTTGGGGCGACGCACTTCCGCGCAGGCCTTCCTCGAGCTCGTTCATCGTTGCGCGGACCGAGACGTCCTTGCCCTGGAGGAACTTTCGCAGCGCGACAGCGTCGTGGTCGCCCACGCCGCCTGCACCCGCAACCGACGTCGCGAAGCGTCCCGAGGGGAACACCTTGTTGCCGATGGCCGACGTGCCACCGGGGCTGAAGGCCTGCATCAGGACCTGGTCGTTCTTGAAGTCCGTCGGTTTGACGACGACTTTGACTCCGTTGCTCAGGGTCCACTCCACGGTTCCGATCCCGTCGAGCTTCTTCTTGGATTTGATCTTGCCGGGTTCAGGAATCGCGGCCATCAACGAAGTGCCGGTCGCCTCTTCGGTGTAGGGCGCGATGTCGGACTTGCTGACGTCGTCCACCACGGCCAAGAGCGCGGCCTCCTTGGGCATCTCGTCGCGCGCGGGGCCACTGGCCATGACCACGCGATCCTTGCTGGCCATCCAAGTGGTGGCCGTGGCGTTGACCTCTTTGAGCGTGATGCCCGGGAGCATCTGCTTCGCCAGCTCGAGCTTCTGTGCGGCGCCGGGCAGGGCGGCGTCGTTGAGGAACGACTGAACGATGCGGCGGGCGTGGCTGCGACCCTTGATCTTGTCGTCTTCCGCGGAGCCTTTCTCGTAGCTCCGCAGCACGTCGGCTTTCTGGCGCTCGAACTCGCTGGCCAAGAACCCGTGCTTTCCAACACGCTCGACTTCGGTGAGCAGCGTTCGCAGGGCCTCTTCGGACTCTCCGGTCTTCGCCATCGAGAACAGCTGAAACACGTTCGCCGCCCGACCCATCGTGTTCGAGAACGAGAACGCGAACATGAATGGCGAGTCCGGGGTCTGGCGGATCTCGTCGAGGCGGGCGCGAAGCATGCCGTGGAAGAGGTCGTCGACCAGCTCGTCGCGGAAGTCCGCCTCGGTGAGCATCGGGGTGGCCGGTCGTTTGATGGCGACCGAGACCTGGGTGCGGGATGCTTCGGGGTCGGTGACGACCGCGGCTCGAGTCTTGTCGAGGATCGGGACCTCGATGTTGGTCCGGGGGCGAGCGGCCTCGGGGTTCTTCAGCTTGCCGAAGCGAGCCTTGATCTCCTTCTCCACCTGAGCGGGATCGAGATCGCCAACGACCACGACCGCCATGAGGTCGGGCCGGTACCAGTCCTTGTAGAACTTCTTGAGTGTGTCGACCGGAGCGGTCTCGAGGATCTTCTTCTTGCCGATGGGTTTGCGCTCGGCGTACTTCGAACCCTCGAGGTAGATCGGCCATTGCTGATCGAAGACCCGCTGGGAAGCTCCGCGTCCGAGTCGCCACTCCTCGATGACAACGCCGCGCTCCTTGTCGACCTCCTCAGGGTCGAAGGTGATCGCCGACGCCCAGTCTTCGAGGATGTCGAAGCCCTTGGTGACGGTGTCGGGATTATCGGTCGGGACGGTCAGCTGGTAGACCGTCTCGTCGAACGACGTGTACGCGTTGAGGTCGGCACCAAAGTCCATGCCCGACTTCTCGATGTAGTCGATGAGGGTGTTCTTCTCGAAACGCTTGGTTCCGTTGAACGCCATGTGCTCGACGAAGTGGGCGAGGCCCTGCTGGTCTTCGTCCTCGAGCACCGAACCCGCGTCGACAGCCAGCCACAGCGCGGCCCGGTTCTTCGGAGCCTCGTGCTTGCGGATGTAGTAGGTCAGGCCGTTGTCGAGCGTGCCGGTACGGACGGTGGGGTCGGCCGGCAAAGCGGGCGACTCGGCGGTGGCTTTGCCGTCGTCGGTCGCGGCGGCCGGAGCCTTGGTGGCATCAGCCGTGGGCTTCTTCGTCGACGCCGAGAAGCTGCCGGAGCAGGCGGAGAGAACGAGCACGAGAGAGAGGGCTGCGCGGGAGAGCTTCATGGCGTGGCTGCTTGGGTCCGAGGAGGGACCGCAGGGTTTCATACGGGGTCACCCGAGGTACGTGAGTTCGGGCGGGTTCGCGCGCTCGGCTCCGTAGAATGGAATATCCGTTGCTTGTTATATAACCATGTGCTGATATGCTTGGATGGCCGCCTCCGATCGCCTCAACGCCCGGTTTGCGGCTCTCTGTGACCCCTCGCGTCGGGCGATTCTCCTTCGTTTGGCGCGGGGCGAAGCGACAGTCGGCGAGCTCGCGAAGCCGCTCCCGATCTCTCAACCCGCCGTCTCACGCCACCTCAAACTTCTTGAAGAGGCGGGTCTCATCGTCCGACGGGTCGACGGCCAGCGGCGCCCATGCCGGCTCGCCGACGGCGGGCTCGATGAGCTCGACGCGTATCTCACCAAGCTGCGTCAGGCAGTCGACACGCAGTACGCCGGGCTCGATCAGTTGCTCGAGCTGATGGCGAGCGACCCGCCGAAGAGGAAGCAGAAGCGAAAGCGAAAGGGATGACGCGGGCCGCGTGCACCGAGTCCCCGGATGTACACCCGTCGCCTCCCGCTGGGCTTGCTCGGGGTCACCCACGTGGACGGACTTCCGGAGACGTTCGCTTGGGTCACGGTGCCAGCGTCGGTCGTCCTTGGCTGGGTCTTCTACGTCTGGGACCGCGTGCTCGACTTCAGCGAGAATCCGTTCGAGGGGCTGATCAACGACATCCCGATGGATTCGCTCAGTCGCACGATCGAGATCGACCTGCGCCAGATGCTGGGGGAGACCGAACTCCCGGCCCCCGTCCCGCCTGCCGAGCCGCACATCCAGCTCTGACGCCCGGGGCCTCCATACACCTGTGCGCTACCCTGAGGTGGTGCGAGGTGCAGCGTCTTTGGTCGCCGGTCTGGTCCTGCTTGCGTGCGGGGGCTCGGAACCCTCGAGCGAGGGAGACGGGGGCGGCAGCGGGTCGACCTCGCAAGCGACACAGACCTCCGGTTCGACGTCGAGCACAACCTCGCCACAGACGAGTGGGGATCCACCCTCGACGTCTGGCCCGCCCGATACCAATGATGTCAGCGACCACGACTGCTCGGTGGACTGCTGCGAAGACGCCGTCACGTTTGCGGTGGAGGATGGTCGTGAGTCGTTCGCGCTGCAGTTTGAGGTTGGCGGCAAGGTCGTCGGCCAACTGAGCTGCCCCGAGGCTCAGAGCGAAACCTGGTCGATCACGTGCGACGGACCGGTCGCAACGATCGACGCCGGCGGTGGTGGTGTGTTCAACGCCGCCCAGGACAACACGGTGCGGCTCGATGGCGGGGCGCCGCAGTCGTTCGGCGACGAACTCGGTTCCGCGGGCTGCGACTGCAACTGCGCCCCCCAAGCTGGGGACATCACGGTGCTCATCGACCCCGCCAGCGGAACTGGCAGCACGACGACCGGTGGATCTACGGGGGGTTCGACGACCTAGCAGGCCGCTTGCTTCGCTCGGCATCGCGGATGGGACGGGGTTGTCGCGAAGCCTCGGGGCGCCTATGCTGGTTGTGACAGAACCCCTCGCGTTTGCAGGACTGTCCACGTCTTGGTTGGTGAATGGAGCGCAGCAGACACAGCCCCGCTCTCGCCGCGCAGCATGTGCTCGTGTGCTTCTTCCTCGCGGCGGGGTGTCAGCCTGCCGTCAACCTGACCGCCGAGAGCGGCCCCACGGTTGAGGAGTACTTCGAGGCCCGCGACCAACTCAATTGCGATCTGGCTCTCGAGTGCGGTCACCTACAGACCCCCGAAGAGTGCTCGATGGGGAACGGGCCGGCCGAGTGTTCGGAGTTCGAGTTCAGTGCTTCGGCCGCCAGTGCTTGCCTCGACGCCATGGAAGACGTGATCGATGCTGCTGGGGCTGACGAAAGCGCGTGCGGTCCCAATCACGTCCCGGAAGTGTGCGGGGATGTGATCAGCTGGGGCGAGAACAGCTGCGCAACCGCGGGGCGTCCGCTCTTTGTCGACGGCGAGCAGATCCTGCCGCCGGTCGTCCGAACCTGCCCACCCGGAGTCAGTGCTCGGGCCAGAGCAGCGGAACACTGGCTGCAGTGTGCTCGGATGGAGTCGGCTTCGGTGCCTGCATTCACGCGGCTTGCCGCAGAACTCGCGAGCGTGGGGGCGCCGGCCGCGATGGTCGAGGCGGCCCGCGACGCCGCCGCCGACGAGATTCGACATACCCAACTGTGCCTCGACGTCGCCGGGCGGCTGGTCGACGACGAGTTCAACGTGGGACCTCTTCCCGACGTCCTTGCTCGCATCGGACTGAGCATCGAACAGCTCGCGATGGAGGCACTGCTCGAGGGGTGCATTGGCGAGGGGTCGGCGGGCGCGTGGGCAAGCATCGCGAGCAGGCGGGCAGGACCCCAGTTCGCCCAGACTCTGCGAGACATCGCAGGCGACGAGCTTCGTCACGCAGCGCTTAGCTGGCGGGTGGTCGGCTGGGCGCTACGGAAGCGACCTTCGCTCGGCCCTCGCTTGTTCGATGCGCTCGATGCGTGGGAGGAACACGATGCCAATTCGGCCGCCCCGAATGCGCGCACCGGCCTCGAAGCGATGGGAGTGCTCAGTGCGGCGAGCGAGCGAGCCGCCGCGCGAGAGCTCGTCTCGGTCGTCGTACGTCCAACCCTCGACGCGTTGTGCGGCCGGAGTGTCTGTACTGCGGTCCGTGGATGAAGGGACTGCCCGGCGCCCCGCGGCTGCCTAGGCCAGCTGGACGTCGGTGTTGAACTCGCGGGTGACGGTCTCGTTCGTGGGATCAACCATGAACACTCGGGCCTTGCCGGTCTGGCCGTCGAACTCGGTGAGCAGCCAGATCTCGATCGCCCAGTCTTCGGTCTCGGCGAGGCACGGTGGTGCCCACCCGATGATGACCGGACCTCCGAGGCCTTCGGAGGCTCGGCTCGCGGCTGCGCGCTGGTATCCCTCGTAGGCCCGCACGCACCGCACTGCGGCGTCGGCAACGAAGGGCTCGACCTGCTTGCGCCACCCGCTGAGGAAACGGAAGTCTTCAAACGTGGTCGTGCCGGGCTTCAAGACGCCCACGTAGGTCTCGCTGCCTTCGATCTCCGCGTAGTCGGGCACGTCGAACTCCGGGTAGAGGTTCGACTCGCCGATCTCCTCATCGCGGGAGTCGAGGATGCGCTGGACGTGTTTGTCGGCTTCGTCGTCGTAGCAGGCGAAGACGCGAAGGAGCATGAACTGGCTCGGCAGCTGGTGATCCCAGTCGAGCACCACGCGGACCGACCGAAAGCGATGGTCGGAGAACGCCGAGAGCGGCGGAATGGCGCTTGCGAGCGCCTCCAGCTGAGCACCCGAGGGCTTCAGGCCCTGATCCGCGAGGCGGACATGGACCTTGAGCTCGTGGAGAACGGTATTGCGGACCCGTTCGGTGTCCGCGTCGCGATCTGAACCCCGGCTCATCTAGGCCACCGAGACCTTTCCAGGCTGCATGCCAGAGGGACGAACAGACTGTGGGGCGGAACGTAGAGCGTCGATCAACTTGGATACCGCGGGCTTCAATTTGAGGCTCGGAGGGTGGACCACCAATCGGCTGGTCACGTGCAATACAGTTTCTACTTCCACGAGTCCGTTCTGGCGCAGCGTTTCGCCACTCTCCACGAGGTCGACGATCTGGTCGGCCAGGGAGGTGAGGGCACCGAGCTCAACCGAGCCGTACAGCGGAATGATCTCGGCCGCGATCCCCTTGGATGCATAGTGACGACGCGAGAGGTTGGGATATTTGGTCGCGACACGAACGCTCGTGCCACGATGCAGGGCGACAGGAGCGTTGGACGGCTCTGCGACCGCGAGCCTGCAGGGCGCGATGCCGAGGTCGACCGGTTCGTAGAGGTCTCGACCTTGTTCCTCGAGTGTGTCCCGGCCCGCGATGCCAACATCCGCGACGCCGTACTCGACGTAGGTCGGGACATCGGTCGGCTTGACCAGAAGCAGGCGATGCCCGCCCTCGAGGTCTAGTGTCAGCTTGCGGCCCGCGTTGGTGAGCGCCGACGCGATGTCGATGCCGGCCGCTCCCAGCAACGGAGTCACCTGCTCGAGGATGCGCCCCTTGGGAAGCGCGAACGTGAGGCCCCTACCCACTGCGCGCCATGGTAGCCCAGGATTCCCCGGCTGCGGGTGGGAAGGGGGGGTGCCGCTACGGGGTGGACCGAATCAGGCCCGGGCTCCCGAGAGCCTGCGAATGCGTGCACCCAGGGGCCGCAGACGCTCCTCGATGGCCTCGTAGCCGCGGTCGAGGTGGTAGACGCGCCGGACTTCCGTCACACCCGACGCAACCAGGCCAGCGACGACCAGGGAGGCCGATGCGCGGAGATCCGTGGCCATGACGGTGGCCCCCATCAGCTTAGAAGGCCCCCTAATCACCGCCGAATTCCCGTTCACCTTCACGTCGCCCCCCATGCGGGCCAGCTCGGGCACGTGCATGAAGCGGTTCTCGAAGATGGTCTCGGTGACGATGCTCTGCCCATTGGCGCACAACGCCAGGACCATGAACTGGGCCTGCATGTCGGTCGGGAATCCCGGGTACGGGCGGGTGCTGACGTCGATCGGGAGGATCTCCTCGGGACCGATCACACGCAGTCCCTCCGGTTCGACCCGGCACTCGACACCGGCCTCCTCGAGCTTGGCGATGGTCGCGTGCATGTGGTCGACCGGCGCATGCTCCAGCAGCACGTTGCCTCGGGTCACCGCCGCGGCGATGGCGAGCGTGCCCGCTTCGATGCGATCCGCGATGACGGCGTGCTCGATACCACTGAGGTTGTCGACGCCTTCGACCTCGATGACCGAGGTCCCGGCACCACTGATCCGGGCGCCCATCTTGTTGAGGAAGCGGGCCAGCTCTTCGACCTCGGGTTCGCGGGCGACGTTTTCCAGACGGCTCGTTCCCTTGGCGAGGGTCGCGGCCATCATCACGTTTTGGGTGCCGCCGACCGTGACCTTGTCGAACACGAACGAACCGCCGCGCAGACGGTCCGCCTGGAGGAGCACGTAGCCGTTTGCCAGCTCGATGTTGGCGCCGAGGGCTTCGAGCCCCTTGAGGTGCTGGTCGATGGGGCGGGCTCCGATCGCACAACCTCCCGGCAGCGAGACCTTGGCGCGTCCATAGCGGGCCAGGAGCGGACCCATCACCGTCACCGAGGCGCGCATGGTCTTCACCATGTCGTAGGGGGCTTCGAGCGGCCCACTGCGCACGCCGGTCGGGTCGATGCGCATCGTGTGCGTGTCGGTCATCTCCACTTCGCAGCCGAGCTGCGCCAACAGGCGGCCCATCGTGCGTACGTCGGAGAGGTTGGGGATGTGGCGGAGCGTGCAGGCGGTGTCGCCTAGCAGGGCAGCGCACTGAATCAGGAGCGCAGCGTTCTTTGCTCCGTTGATGCGTACGTTGCCGTTGAGAGCGCTGCCGCCTTCGATGACGATTTTGTCCATGAGAACTCGGTGACTCGACGCGACAGTGGCCCGTCGCTATTCCCCTGCGGGAGCGTCGGGCTTGGGGACGATGTAGGGCTGGCCGTTGTCGACGGCCTCATTGGAGACGGGGGCGGTGGACTTCTGGCGAGTTGCGCGAAGGATCGCGTCCGGATCGGCCTGCATCGCGAGCTGCTCTTCGACGCCCGCGAGGACATCGTCAGCGCGGTCCCATCCGTGCGAGGCCAAGCTACCCGGGCACGTGTCCGCGGTCTGCATTTCCCAGGTGCGGTCGATCTGCGCCCAGGTCTTGTCCGACGTTGGCTGCGGGAAGCTGTGGTGCAGGCGGTTCTTCGACCACATCGGCCGCCCGTGATCGAGATTGATCAACGTGAACCGCTCGCTCCAGATCCCGGTGGTGTTGCTGGGGTCGACGGGGCCGTGTCCGTCGGTCCAGGTCCCGCGCACGAGCGCCATGCGTTCGCCTTGATGCTCGAAGATCCCGACCAAGCTGTTCTGCCAGTCCTGCGTGACGCAGGTTCGGGCGTGGTTCTCGGGACCACCACCACCGGTCTTGGGGTCGACGCACGCGGCGCGGTTGCACTTTCCGGCGACGCGATGGCCGGTCCAGCGCTCGCCCAGCCCCGTGAGTCGCCCGGTCAGCTCGGGCCAACCCAGGGTCATTGCGTCGTCGATCGGGTCCCAGGTTTGTGGGAGGCATCCCGCCGTGGGTGAGGTCGGTCCGATCTCGGTCGTGGACATCGTGCCCGCATGCTGAGCACCCCGCTCCGCCCGGAAGCCCCGGTAGAGCGTCTGGACCTCCACATAGGGGCTGTCGTCCTTCGACTTGGCCGGGATTCCGACCGAGAGGAATGAAACGCTGTCGGCCTCATGCATGAGGTCCGGTTCGTTCTGGACCTCGATTCGGATCACATGCGGACACTCGAGGCTCGGCGGTTGGTACGCGAGCGTTGCGACGGCGGTGTCCGCGACCGTGGGCGTGATGCCGAACGGTTGGAGCGCTTCCACCAGCTTGGGAAGCTGTCCATGCGACTCGAGCGTCGCGTCGGAGCACGACGCGAGCACCACGGCGCCGAAGAGAATCGCGCGCTTCACGTGCGTGGGACCATGCCAAATAGGCGGCGGGGAGGGAAGGGCGAGCACTCCGCCGATCGGTCGCCCAAGGGCCGAACGCCCGGTTTGGCAAGATTCCGAGCGCAATCGATACTTTCGCAGTGGAGTCCCGTTTCGCCTGTGCGCTCGTCCTGCTGTGGGGAGCCGCGGGGGCGGGTGGCTGTGGAGACTTCCCCGAGGCTCCGTGGGTCCTGCGTGCCGAGCCCCGGCTCCTCGGGTTTCGCGTCGAGGTTGTGGAGGCGGGGCCAAACTCCGCCGAAGGACTTCTTCCCATCCCGGCGGATCGAGTCCGCTCGCAACCGTTGCCTGGCGACGTGGTCGAACTCTCCGCGTTCGTGGCGTCCAGCGACGGCGAGATTCCGACGGCAGCGATCGACCCGGTGTGGTTGCTGTGTCCGGTGGGGCCGTGCCTGTCGGTGTTAAACGAACCCGGAGCCCGCGATGCCTGCGGAGACCTGGTGCCGGAGCGCCTCCCGTGCCTGTTGCCCGCGGGGGAGACGAGCCGGTTCGTCGCCCCGAACTTCGATCCCGCGCTGGCATTCGAAGAGCAGGTCGGATTTCGTGTTGCTCTGGTCGGGCACTCGACGGATGACACGACCACGTCGGACTGCCTCGACCGCATGGGAGACCGAAGCAAGCCGCGGTGGGATGGGTGTGTGGCGGGGTACTTCGGTCTGACCTATGGCCCGACGACGCGGGTGCTCAAAGCGGCCCTCGAGGCGGGGATTGAGGTCACGGGCGAAGACTTCGAGCCCGAAGACCTGGACTTTCCCGTCGCTCCTTTGTTCAACCCCGAGAGCGTTCCTCTGGTCATCGAGCCAACGGAAGTCGAGGTCTCGTTCTTCGGCGCCAACAAGTTCGTTGCCACCTCCGATGCGGTCACGGTGCTGGAGGCAGGCGCTGCCTACAGCATTCTCGAGGCCATCGATCCACGCGACGCGCAGACCCTCGTCGGCTTGGGGGGCGATGGTGTCGTTCGGCGCCTTCGTTCCTCTCCTAGCTTCTCGGTGACCACCGACACGCCGGATACGCTCGAATTCCGAAACCGGGGGGACTGGGTGATCCACGCTCCACAAACGCCCGGGCACTTCGAGGTGTTCGTGCTCTTGTCCGGCCCGGCGCTCGGCTCCGCCTGGTCTGGATTCGAGTTCGAGGTACGCGAGCCTTGAGTCTGCGTCTCAGCGGCCCGATCGGTGCGGCCCTTGCGTTCTCCCTGCCGGCGGTGGCATTGGGTGCGCCGACGGAGACCAGTCTGACTGCAAGTGACTCCCTGCGGGGAACGCTGCGGACGGCCGGGGACCGCAAACCCATTTCCGGCGCCCGGGTGTTGGCCGTTCCGGCGCCGAAGGGCCTCGAGGCTGGTGCTCTCGAGGAGGCTGAGTTCCTCGACCCGGCCCTCGATGCTCCGGCTTGGATTCGAACCGCAGAAACCGACGAAGACGGCGGGTTCTTGTTTGAGGGACTGGACGCGACTCGGGTTCGGTTGATCGTGGTCGCCCCAGGTCACGTGCGGGCGGAGACCATTGTCGACACGTCGGACCTGCCGCGACGGGGCCTCGTGCTGTTTGTCGAGCCCGACGAGGAGGCGGCCTATCGCACGGTCGTGGAGACCCCGGAGTCGCCGCCTTCGGGACAGGTCAAGAGCACGGCGATGGAGGCCGAGGAGATCCGTACGGCTCCGGGGACTCAAGGTGACCCTTTGCGCGCGTTGCAGAACTTGCCCGGCGTGGCGCGAAGCCCCGGCGGCCTTGGGGTGCTTGTCCTGCGCGGTGCGTCCCCCAATCAATCGCGGGTGTTTCTCGGTGGACATCCGCTGCCCCGAGCGTTCCATGCCCTGGCAGTGGCGAGTGTGGTCCCCGCCGCGGCCATCGACCGACTCGAGTTTGTCCCGGGAAACTTCGGGTCGCGGTATGGAGACACGACCGGAGGGGTTGTCGTCTTGCACCCCGCGGAGCTCCAACGCGAGGGGACCCACGGCCACGCGCGGATGGATCTCGTGGGGGTCGGCGCGGTCGCCAGCGGACCGTTGGGTCGGGGCGCATACTTGGTGGCTGCGCAGCGAGGGTGGGTGGACGTCGTGCTGCGGACGGTCGAGACCATCGACCCCGCGCAGACCTTCCTGCTGCCCCGGTACTACGACTATCAAGCGTTCTTCGACCACCCGGTGGGTCACCGTGGACTCCTTTCGGCGCGGGTTCTCGGAGCGGGGGATCGTGTTCAGAGTCGGACCTTGGCCTTCTCCGAGTCCGGTCAGGAGCGGGAAGTTGCGTTTGAACTCGGCTCGCAGTTCCATCGCGCAGACCTCTCCTACCGGACCCGCCACCGGCGCTGGTCCTTTTGGATGACGCCCTCGGTCCGCTTCGAACGCAATGTCACCCGGTCCCCAAGGTCCGGGAACGCTTCGATCCGCAACGACGGCATCTTCAGTCTCCGGACCGAGGGGACGCGGCGAATCACGCAGCGTGTCGAGTTGACGGTGGGGGCCGACGTGGAGGTCGATCGCTACCAGACCCGGGTCACCACCGGCGCGATTGAGATCTTCGGAGAAGCAGAACCGCGACCGGCGAGCTCTCAAGGTGAGGCGGGACTGCAAACGTCAACCGGCTCGTATCTGGCGCTCCAGATCGCCTTGGGACGCTGGACGCTCGCCCCCGGACTTCGAGCCAGTGCCTTCACGCTCGGAGAGGCAGCCGAGGCGGCCCTCGATCCGCGGCTGAGTGCGCACTGGGCTTTTGCCCCGCGTTGGAAGTTCTCGATGGGGGCTGGGCTGTACTCGCAGGCCCTCATTCCGCAGCGCTCGGGCGAGGGGGACTTCATCCAGAGACTCACCGCGGACGTCGCCGGCGCGGTGCGCCTCCCGGCTTCGATTCAGTCCCTCGAGCCTCGAGCAGGGTTTGCGCCGGTCACCGACGCCATCGATGTTGCGCGCGCCGTTCAAGGGAGCACAGCCCTTGCTCGAGAGGTCGGCGAGTCCTGGCTGTTCGAGCTCGGCGCCTGGACTCGGCTGCGGGACAACGCGGACGGACAAAGCTACGCGCTCAATGGAACCACAACGCTGGCAACGAAGACGTGGTCCACCGCGTACGGGATGGAGGTCCTGGCGCGGCGCAGCTTGGGTCCGCGATTGTGGGGCTGGCTGGGCTATACGCTCTCGGCAGCCGACACTCGGATCATCGATCCAATTGGCGAACGCACCGACCAAGAGGTGATCCCCAGTAGCTTCGATCAGCGTCACAACCTCGTTGTGCTCGCGAGCTATCGCCTGCCGCGCCGATGGCGGATCGGCGGTCGGTTTCGTCTCGTCAGCGGCTCCCCCTACACCGACTTGGTCGGATCGGTTTGGTCTGGGCCGTACTCGTTCAGCGGGGTCGCGGGACTGACCCACGACGCACGCTTTCCTCTGTTCCATCAGCTGGACCTGCGCGTCGACAAGTCCTGGGTCCTGCATAGAGTCGAGGTCGGCGCGTACCTCGACGTGCAGAACGTCTACAATCGAGTGAACCCCGAGGCGTACATCTACGACTACGATCTGCGGACGCGCACAAATGCGATCGGGCTCCCGATCTTCCCGAGCCTGGGTCTGCGCGTCGACTACTGAGGACCCCCATGCTCTTCGATCGCTCCAGCCTGCTGCGGCCATGCTCCCTGGGGGCCATGCTTGTGCTCGCGAGCGCGTGCTCGGGCGCGGAGACGCCGACCGAGGAGCCGCCGCTGGATTCCCCAGAGGCGGTCGAGCCTCCCGACCCGTCGGAGGCCGGCGCCACGATCGTGCACGCGGTCGAACCATTCGAGCTCGAGGGCAGCCAGGAGACGGTCACCTGCTACAGCTGGACGCTCGACAACGACGCACCGTTGTATGTCCAGGGGGTCTCGTTTCAAAACGGCGGCTCGTTGCATCACAGCAACTGGTTCGTCGTTCCCGAAGATGTCTACGAAGGCGAGGACGGCTACTGGCCGTGCGAGTCCCGGGACTACAACGAAGTCTCCGCCGCGCTCGCGGGCACCGTGCTGTTCGCCCAATCGACGCAGGCTCAGCAGGAGTCGATGGACTTCACCGACGGCGTCGTCATCCGGATTCCGGAGCGTTCGAAGGTCGTGGCCGACGTGCACCTACTCAACCTCGGCCCGGATCCGCGAAGCACCGCGGGGTGGATGTCCTTGGACATCCTGCACCCGTTCTTCGTGCAGTCGGTGCTTTCGCCGATCCTGCTGACCTACACGGATCTGGATATCCCGGCGATGGGCCAGGCCCAGTTCACGGCAACCTGTGACGCGAGCATCTCGGGGTTGTCGCTCGCCTACGTGCTTCCGCACTACCACGGCGCGGGCACGTCGATGAGCCTGTGGTTCGAGGACGACGAAGAAGGAGAGGTGACCATCCTCGAGCATGACGGATTCTCCGCGTCGCCGTTGGGCCGGACGCTCGACCCGAGGATCGGTGTCCCCGACACGGCTTCGCTGCGATTCTCGTGCGGCTACGACAACCCGCACGCCCAACCTCTGAAGTGGGGCATCGGCATCGATGAGATGTGTGTGTTCCTGGGGCTTTCGACGCGCGGGGACATCGTCGTCGGTGGCGTCGAGACGGGAAGCTCCGCGCTCGTCGATGTGGTGGATGGCGTTCAGCAACACGAGGCCCCGTGTCGAATCGCGACGGCACCTCGCGGGCGCGCCTACGACGGGCCGACCGTTGCAGAGGTCCGGGGCCCGCTCATCTTGCCGCCCTTTGCCGATGAGCCCACACCGCAGCCACCGCAGTGCGAGGACACGGAGGGGATCTTCGAAGACGCGACGCCACCAACGTTTGCCGACGTACAAGACCGGGTACTCGGGCCGTGGTGCAGCTTCTCGTCGTGCCACGGATTCGGTGCGGCGGGCGGTCTCGAGCTGCTGGGAGATGCGGCGCGGGAGGCCCTGGTCGATGCCCCGACGACGGCCGAAGGGGATGCGGTGCGTGTTGTCCCCGGAGACCCCGACGCGAGCTACCTCTACCGGTTGCTCTCGCAGTGTGACCCACGCGACGACGCCGGAACGCTGGTGCGTCACATGCCGGCGAGTGCCCCAACACTGCTCGACCCGGAGCTCGTCGGACTCGTGCGAGCGTGGATCGAGGCGGGCGCGCTTTGAGCCGCTCGAGCTCAGTCGAAGTGCAGGACTGACCGCGAGAACGTCGGCACGGGTCGGATTGTGTTTTGGTCGGCGCGATACCCCGAACCCTCGAGCGTCTGGTTTCCCACAATCTGCACAGCGTCCGCGCCGTACACCGGGACGCCGACGATTCTGCTGATCGCTTGGATGAGTCGGGCGCCATCGGAGGCTGCGTCACAGTGCAACATGTACACAGCGGCGTCCGGGGCGAGCCCATCGCGGAGCGTTTCGAAGGCCGAGCGCTGTTGCGCAAGCGTTCGCATCGTCACGATCGTCTGACCGAAGAACAACACCACCTCCTCGCCTCCGGGGCTGACGAATCCGTGGTCCTCGAAGACGACCTTGCTGGCTCGATGGCCTCTCTCCCGAGTCCGCGTGACCAAGCCGCCGCACATCTCCCGGAGGTTCCGTGCGCCAAAGAAGAGCGAGGGCTCTGGCGCGGACTTCACCCGTCTGCGGAGGCGAGGAGCCGCGTCGCTGGCGAGATCATCAATCGGAGGACGGTCGACCGTACCCGCTCGATACTGTCTCCAGCTGTTGTCGATCGTGCCCGGTGTCAGGCCGACAACTCTCTCAGCCTCTCGCTTCACAGCGGCAGACTTGGGGCCGGCACCCCAGATCCAATAGACAGGTCCGCTCATTCGTGGTCTTTGACGTCCATCGAGGTTCAGGTTGATTGGGTCGAGCGAGTTCTCTTGGCGACTCGGCGTCCGCTCCGTCGTCCAACAGTGTACCGAAGGCTTTTGGTGTTGCGGGGAACGATCGGCTTCATTGCCCGAGATGATGCAAGGCCGTCGCCCAACGCGCGGAGGGGCTTTTGCGCAGTCTCTTCGGCGCGACGGATCGTGGCACGCTCGGCATGGGGGGAACATGCGGATGCATCTCTCCTGGGGAACGGCCCCGTGTAGGGGATCCGGGCGCCCGTTGAGTCGCGCGAGGTGGCTCCCGGGTTCTGCTACCGTCTTCTCCCAGATGAAATCGTCGATGCTCAGGATGTGTTCGTTCGCAGTCGTCGCCCTGGTGCTCCTGTGTGGCCTCCTCCTTCCCGACGACTCGACACCCCGCCGCTCGGACCACCTCGAAGCGCAGGGGCGCGCGCGTGCCGAGGCAGTGCCGAATCTCATGGCTGTGCTGCGCAAGCGCGGGCGTAGTGAGTGTTGTGGAACAGGACTCCGTTCGAAGTGAGCACCGTCCCCAAACCTCGTGGCTTCAAACTTGGGTCGTGATGACGATCGAAGGGGAAGGCGGGCCGTGCCCGACTCTTTGAGCAGCGAGGGCTCGAAGACCGCGGCGGATCTTGGTCGCGAATCCTGGGACCCGGTGGAGGAGCGGCTCGCAATAGAGGCGTTGCAACGTCGTCTGTTTGGGGAGCCGCGTGATGTGGTTCAGGTGGGTCGCTACCGCATCGACGAGCGGATCGGCCACGGCGGGATGGGAGTCGTATATCGGGCGCATGATCCGAAGCTGGAGCGGGACGTTGCGGTCAAGCTGATCCGCCCACAGTCCGCGGGCTCGGCAGGCGCCCACGAGCGGCTGCTCGAGGAGGCCAAGACCCTGGCAGGGGTCTCGCACCCCAACGTGGTCGAGGTCTATGACACCGGGTCGTTCGACGTCGCGGAGGTCTTCGGGGTCGGCAAGGGCGCTGGCGTGTTCATGGTGATGGCCCTGGTCGAGGGACAGACGCTGCAGGAGTGGCTGCGACGACCACGTCGCTGGAAGGATGTCCTGCCTCCGCTGATTGCGGCCGGTCAAGGGCTGGTGGCGGTTCACGACGCGGGCTTGGTCCATCGAGACTTCAAGCCGGGCAACGTCCTGATGGGCGAGCCGGTCCGCGTTGTCGACTTCGGCTTGGCTACGGCGATGGAGGGGGGCTCGAGCGAGATCGTGGTCGCGGGGACGCCTGGGTACATGGCGCCGGAACAGTTCGAAGGCAACTACAGCCCCAAGAGTGACCAATACTCGTTCTGCGCGTCGTTGTGGAACGCGCTGTATGGCAGTGCGCCCCCGTCGGCTGAAGACGTATCGAAACAGACGTGGAGACCTCCCCCGAACTCTCGCGTTCCCCGGTGGCTGCATGCACTGATCGAGCGCGGCCTCGACCCTAATCCGGACGCTCGTCACGCTGACATGCGAGCGGTGCTCGTGGCGCTCAGGAGGGATTCACAGCGGCGAGCGCGATGGGTTGGGCTCGTGGCTGGGCTTGGCATCGCAGGGGCCGTAGGGTTTGCGGCGGGCGGCGATACCGACCCCAGGTGCGTCGAGCCGCCGCTGGGCAGCGCCTGGAACACGAAGACCTCCGCCGAGATCAAGACGCAGTTCTTGGCAACCGACCTGGCCTTCGCCCGCAGCGCGTTCGAAGAACTCGACGCGTACATGGACCGCTTTGTTGGACAGTGGGCGGACATCCGGCGGCAGACATGCGCATTGGAACCGAGCAACGCTCGTGGACACGCGTTGGCGTGCCTGCGAAGGAAGGAACTGCAGACTCTGGGCCTGCTGGAGGTCTACCGCGAGCCCGACCCGATTCTGCTCGAGCGCCTCTCCTCGACCTTGGACGACGTCCTTCCTCCTTCGACGTGTATCGAGGATGCACCCAAGTCTCGCCCTCCGCTCGAACCAAATGCCGATCTCGAGCGTGCGGTCGTGTTCTTCGATCTCGGACGCAACGAGCGCGCTCGTGAGGCGCTCGAGCGAGCGAGCGACGTCGTCGAGGACCCTCGGCAGCGGGCGGCGGTGACGAAACTCCGATGCAAGTTGGCCGGGGATGAAGGCCACTACGAACGTGCCATCGAGATCTGCACCCAGGCGTGGCGAGACGCGGAAAGCGCTGGGCTCCCGGCCGGGGCCGCTCGCATGTTGCTGGTGTTGGCTCAGCATCGGAAGGACGTCGACTACGAACGCGCTTGGGAGGCCCTGACCATCGCGGAGGCGAAGATCGCGTCGATGGACTCGGCGACTTCGCTTCGGCTTCGGTCCGTGGCGGTTCGGGCTGAACTCTTGTCGCAGAGGGAGCCGGAGCTGGCGGTCGCGCTCCTGCGAGCGAACATCGCCGACAAAGAGGGGTTCTACGGGAAGTCCACCACGCGGACGGTCTACGATCGAGTCACGCTGGCGGGCCTGCTCGAGGAACTGGGCCGTTTCGACGAGGCCCGCGCCGTCTACGACAAGACGCAGTCGAGGGTCGAGGAGAGGCTGGGCCCCCGACATCCCCACCTCGCGGTGATCCTCAACAATCGAGCCCTGATCGAGATTCTGGTCGGTCGCTACGAAGAGGCGCGCGAGCTCTTTACCGACGCCCTGGAACTCAAGCTCGCGACACCGGGTTGGAACACCACGCGCGCTGCATCGACCCACGCGAACCTCGCCCGGCTTCACGATCTCCTTGGGGCATCGGAGCTGGCCGAGATCCATGCTCGGGCCGCAGTTGCCGCGTCCGGCGATTCGCCGAGCCTCTTCGTGGTCGCCATGCTGGTGCGGGTCCTCCGTCACGCGGACAAGGGCGCGGAGGCGTTGAAGGTTGCGCAAGAGGCATGGGATACCCAAGCGGCGCGGCGCGACGATGTTCTCGGAGTCGAGCTCGCGTTGGCGGAATTGGCGATAGGCCGGGCCGAAGCCGGGCGTGAGGTCTTGCTCGAGGTCATCGCGAGCTTTGAAACATCTCCGTGGCCGCTGGGAAGTGAGCAGGCCGCATACGCAGCGATGGCTCAGCTCGAGGCCGCGCGGGGGGATGCGCCGGCCGCCCTCGCCGCACACAGGCGTGCGTCTGGGGCGTTCGAAAAAGATCGGCTGCGTCCGGGAGAGTGGGCTCTAGCCTGCGCAGACATGGCCGACGCCCTGCAATCCCTGTCCGCACAGCGGGCGGGAGAGCTTCGAAAACAAGCGAAACGGCTCTTCGCGCAGTACGCTCCTGAGCACCCTCGCGCAGGGGCTCCATGACCTCCAAAGACACCGATGCCGCGCTCCTCACCGCTTGGCGGGCTGGGGACACCGCAGCTGGAAGCGAGCTGGTGGCTAGGCATGCCCGCGCAGTCCTCCGCTTCTTTCGTCGCAAGCTCGACCAGGGGGCGGAGGATCTGACGCAGCGCACATTTCTCGCCGCTGTCGAGGGGCGCGATCGCGTCAAGAGCCTGCACGGGTTTCGAGCGTATGTCCTGGGAATCGCCCGGCACGAATACACCCGCGCCGTTCGACGGAGTCTCCGACAGGCCGTCCATCTCAGCGCCCGCTCGGTGACCTCCCCGACCGGTGGCGTCCAACGGCAGGAGAACCGAAGCCGCCTGCTCGTCGCCCTCCGGCAGCTTCCCCTCGATCTACAGATCACGATCGAGCTGCACTACTGGGAGGAGATGACGACGAAGGAGATCGCTGCGGTTCTGGGCGTGGCCCCCGGGACGATCAAGTGGCGGCTCGCGAATGCACGTCACCGGTTGGCAGCCGCGCTCGACTCGCTGCCAGTCGGTACACGTGCGACGACCACCGACCATATCGACCGCTGGATTGCGTCGATGCGAGCGGTGGTCGACTCCGACTGACTCAACACTCGAGCACCTCCTATCAACCTCGGACGCGGCGAGCGAAGCGAAGGGCGGCTTTGCCGGGCGCAGCGGGAGGGGCCTTTGTGAAAGGCCCCTTGGAGGTCAGTACAAGTTTCGGACCCCGCGGACGTCGCCGCGGCCGAGCTTGCGGTTTCTCGACGTGCAGTCCGAGGTGGATGGCGCCATGACTTGGTTGCACTGGGCCGGCGTGTGCCCCAGGCCGTATGCGTGGCCAAACTCGTGCGTTGCGACGCCCCGAAGCGAGTAGCGGTTGTTGCAGTTGTTCGGGACCGCGTTCCCCGCGTACCAGTTCTGGTTGCTGGTGTCGTAGCGCTGGTCCGCCTCGACGATCCGGTACGTGTTCGTGCCGTCGCTCGATGCGTAGGTACAGGTGACAGCAAGCGTGCCGCCCGCGATCGCACCCCAGCCGATGACGTTGTGCCCGTCGGGAGCCTCGCAGTTGATCTGCGAGCCGCTCTTGGTGATGTTGGGTTTGCGAGAGGTCTCGCCGAGATATCGTTGGGTCGCGCTGCTTTCGTCGGACATGCTGCAGCTGTTGCGCTGCTTGGGAATGGCGACGGCTGCGTGTTTGAACGCGTCGATGGCGTTGCTCTTGCCGATCGGGCTGTTCGTGTGCCGGTACGACCACTCCAAACGTGACTTCCACTTTGCGCGAACACCTTGGTTTGCAAACACGTGGGAGTACGACGTGTCGTCGCACTTCGTGGCGCAGGCGGCCGCGGTCCCCTCGGGGGGGCCGAGCAGGTGCTCGTCCGGATGCAGCAGGAAGACCCCACGGTCGGTGTCGTTCACCAGCGTTGCGACGGCAGTGTTTCCGTCTTCATACATGACCTCGACCGCGACCAGGTTGCCCGGCTCCGGGACCCGGACCGTGATCCCGTCCTCGACTTCGACAACGTCACCGGGCTGGGCGCCGTCCACAAACTCCCCCACCTCCACCTCGGCTGGCTGGACGTCCTCGGATTCCTCCGCCTCCGGCGCATCAGGGCCGGCTCCCTCTTCGCCGCACCCTGAGAGCGCGAGGGCCAGGGGCACGAGCAGGGATACGAGCGGTCGAACAGTTCGAGTCATCATGTGAAAGGTCAGTGGTGCTCGGCGGCGAGTGGTTGGCGAAAAAATGCCGACGCAACTTTTTTGCGCAACGCGCGGGATCTCCGTCCCGCGCCGAAAAGTTGAGATACCCGCGCAACCTGTGCCTCCTTGGCAGCATGCGACGCGCTCCCACGTCAACGTTTCGCCGAATCTCCACGGCCGTACTCGGCCTGGCGGCCGTCTCGTTTGCTCCGCTGCCCAGTCTCGCTGCGGACAGCCTGGCGACGCCCATGACCGGGCAAAATGCACGAGAGCTGTGGCCGCTGGATGTCACCGTCGAGATCGTCGATGTGACGCCGACGCGGAACGCGAAGAAAGGCCGAATGCCTCGGGTCATGCGACCGCAATCGGTCACCGTCCGGGACGGCCATCGTCTCAAGTACTCGGCCGTTCTGTTGACCCCCTCCGGCCGGCATCGGCTGGATTTGGCGGTCGTTCCGCACCATCACCCCGACGCGGTGGAGGTCGAGTGGGACCTCGAGGTCGCCGAAGCTCCCTATAAAACCGTGGATGTGGGGGACTACTTGCTCCATCGCCTGGGCGTTGGACCTACGTTGAAGCTTGACGATGAGGCGCTTGTCGTCGCTCGGGCCGACATCGAAACGACCACAGAAGGCCGGCTGCGGCGTCGAGTTCGGGTGGGTGCGCAGGTTTACGAGATCCGCATTCGGGCCGAGGTTTCGCGCGGTTGACACCCCCCCTCGCCGTGATAGAACCGCCTTCAAGTGCCCGCGAAATACCCATAGAGGGTGTTCCGGGACCACTCCCCCGCCAACGAAAGACACCCACGATGCGATCATTTCTGCCCCGCCTCGCCTCGTTCTCCCTCGTCGCTGCAGCGTTCGCTTTGAGCGCGCCGCTCGTGGGCTGCAAGAAACCTGAATACCCCGAGTGCAAGAAGGACAAGCACTGCAAGGCCGACCTCGGTGAGAAGTGCGTCGATGGCAAGTGCCAGAACTGCACCACCGACACCGATTGCGCGGCCAAAGGCCCCAATGGTGAGGACCTTGTCTGCTTTGAGTTCCGCTGCACCGACCCAAGCGCCATCCCCACTGGAGACGGTGGTCAGGGTTCGCTCGGATCCCCATGCACCCAGACCTTCGACTGTGCCGGCGGCCTCGTCTGCACGGCCGGCGCCTGCTCCAGCTGCGTCGACGACCTCTCGTGTGAGGGCGGTACCTGCGATCTGGCCACGGGCACCTGCTCCGGAGGCGGCGCAGGGGGTGGTCAGTGCACAACCGACGACCAATGTGCGATGGATGAAATCTGCGACGGGGGTATGTGCGTCTTCTCGGGGATCGAGGGCGGCGGCACCAACCCATGCGGAATCGACGCAATCTACTTCGGCTTCGACAGCCCGAAGATCCAGCCCGAAGCGCAGGAGCAGCTGGACCAGATCGCAACGTGCCTGGTCGAGCAGGGCACGCTCGTCTACCTCGAAGCACACGCCGATGCGCGTGGCACCGAGGAGTACAACATCATGCTCACCGACCGTCGCGGTCAGTCGGTCAAGAGCTACCTCGAGACCAAGGGTGTCACCGGAGAGAACCTGCAGGTCATCTCCAAGGGCAACCTCGAGGCGATCGGAACCGACGAGTCGTCCTGGTCCAAGGACCGTCGCGTCGAGTTCATCTTTCCGTAGGAATCCATCATGAAGACCATGAGCATCATCTCTCTGGTCTCGCAGCGCACGAGGGCTTCAACCACGGCTTTGGCCATGGTCGGGGCCCTTGGGCTTTGCGGGGTCTTTTCGACGGGCTGCATCGCCCTCAAGGCGGACCAAGACGACTTGGCCAAAGAGGTCGACAAGCTGCGCAAGGAAGTCGTCGCGCAGGACAAGAACACCGAAGAGACGCTGGCCAAGGTCGAGTCGCTCACCGAGCAACTCGAGACCAAGCTCGCCGAACTCGATGAGGTGCTTCGCCGCAACCAGGCCGACCTGGGCCTGCGGGTCGACAACCTCGAAACCGATACGCAGGAGCTCCGAGGTGCGGCCGAGAACGCCGACTTCATGGCGACAGCCGCCAAGCAGGAGCTCACCGAGCTTCGAGGTGACGTGGACATCCGCTTGTTGGCGCTCGAGGAGAAGCTCAACGAGGCCACCAACATCCCGGAGAGCAAGACCGAGCTGTGGGCCGAGGCCGACAAGCAGTTCAAGGCCAAGAAGTACAAGGCTTCCCGGCGACTGTGGCGCACCTACGAGTCCCGCTACCCCACCGACTCCAAGATCGCCGAGGTCCGGTTCAACATCGGTCTCACCTTCTTCAGCGCTCGCGAATATCGCCAAGCGCTTGGTGAGTTCTACCGAGTCATCCAGGAGAGCCCGAAGGACGCCGTCATCCCCGACGCCCTCTACTACTCGGGTCTCGCCTTCGCCAAGCTCGGCCAGTGCCAAAACGCCATCGCCTACTTCGACGCCCTGCGTCAGAAGAAGACCAAGGCGCCGGCGCACTACAAGGACAAGGCCAAGGAGCAGATCGGCATCCTCAAGGCCGACAAGGGCGACATCTGCAGCGACGGCAAGAAGCCCGCGACCGACAGCTGAGCTGCCCTCGCAGCTCGACCCACTCCGCTCCCGCTACAGTGCGACTTCGCAGATGTACGGGAGCGGTGTGACGCAGTCCAAGTCGTTCCAGTAGCCCGTGGCGGCCGCGAGCTGGGTGCAGTCCTCATTGGCGGCGGCATCGTTGGGCTCACCGGCGTTCCAGTTGGTGAACTCCAGCGGGGTGCCGTCGGCCCAGACGAAAGCTCCTTCGGTTCGCAGGTCTGAGAGCCCGATCCAGATGGCCGGGAGCTTGGCGCCGGCGAGCGCGACAACCTCCGTGTTCTCGGCGGACGCGTCGATGACGACCAAGGTGCCGCCGAATCCCGTCTCGCAATGGGCCTGTGCTTCGCTCCAAGAGGAGGGCTCGGGACAGACCGCGTAGCCGCGGGACTCGATCTCAAACAGCGAGCACCCGCCGCAGCTCGTGTTTGTCTCGGCGGGCTCATCGACGAAGCCGTCGCAGTCGTTGTCGACCGCGTCGCAGACCTCATCCACCGTGATGTTGACCGAGGGATCGGCGTCGTTGCAGTCGCCCCCGCTGGGTACATGATCGGGCGGAGGATCACAGGTCATCACGACCGCGTCGTCCGGACCAAAGCCATCGTCGTCCAGGTCCGGAAACCACGGCAGGGGGGTGCAACCGGGCCCCGAGCTCGAGCTCCCGCCCGATGTGCTTCCGCTGGACCCTGCATCGTCGTCCTCGGGCTCGCCCGTGCTCGCGGCCGGGTCCGTCGTCGAAGAACCCGCGGGTTCAGCCTCGGTGTCGGCAGGACGCTCGTCTTGGCCAGCGGTGTCGCATGCCAGGAGCAGCGGGCACAGGAGCACAATCGCGATGCGCCAGGTCATCGTGCGACGAAATCGAGGGAGCTGAGGGCGGCGAGGCAGGTGAGCTCGTCCGGGCGTTCGGCGTTCGTTGCCAACGCTTGGTAGGCGGCGAGCTCGTCTGCGTCGGGGTCCCGGGCGAGGACATCTCGCAGCAACGGCGCTGGGTCGGCGCTGAGGTTGGGATAGCGGGCCAGCCACTGCGCCGAGTTGCAGACCGGCACCAGGCCCTTCACCCAGACGCTCATCTTGGTCGGACTCCACGACAAGTCGGGAGCCACGCCATTGGCGTAGTCATGGTCGCCGAGCATCGTGCGGCGCATGTAGAGCTCGTCGAAGACGAAGTGGTCCTGCTCCACATCGAGGAGTCGCGCGAGGTTGTTCATGCGGACCCCGAACGGCAGCAGCCTGACCTCGTGGTTCGGGACTTCGAATGGGTCTTCGGCGGTTTCGGGTTCGTCGTCCGACGGATCCGTGTCGTCATCCGAGGGGGCGTCGGGCTCGGGTTCCTCGCCGGTGGGCTCGGGAGGGGCGTCATCATCTTGCCCGCCTTCCGGCAGCCCAAGGCCGCCGGGTTGGACATCGACACCGGAGTAGCAGCCCATGGTGAGCAGGGCCGCAAGGGCGGGGACCACAAAGAGTCGGTTCTTCATCGTTTGCGGTCCTTCAGGTGAGCATGAAACTCAGCGGGTTGATTCCAGCGACGTCCTCGAACTCGTCGCAGAGGTCGTCGGGCATCTCGAGCGCGCTCATGACCGTGCGCCACGATCTGGACCCTGACAGGCGGTTGGAGTTGTCGGTCACTGGGGCTTGCGGTGCTCCGCTCTCGTTGGGCACGTGATAGCCGTAGGTGTGTCCGGAGCCCGTGTTGCCGGCGATGCTCACGTCTCCGTAGTAGCCGCCCTTGACGTTGCGGCCCGCCATCACAAACGTGTTCTTCCCCGAGTTGCCGTAGGAGTTTCCGTTGGGGGCACGCCCACCGTCGGCGCTGTAGACGACGATCAGCGTCTGCTCGTAGATACCCGCCGCCTTGAGGGACTCGATGAGCCGGGCCAGTGGCAAGGACGCCTGCAGGCCCATCGTGTTCATGACGCTCTGGGAGCGGGTTTCGTGGACGTCGAGGTAGTCAAACTCCAGGGCGACCGAGCGCGTGACGTCGTTGGAGATCAGCTTGAACGCCCAAGCGACCTGTTCCCAAATATTGGCCTTGAGGTTGTCGCCGACCTGATCGGGGACGCCCGCGCTCCAGTACGCGACCTCTTCTTCGGTCAGCGGCATGGACACGACCTTCGAGTCTCCGCTGTGCCACAGACCCGTCGCCTCGGTGAGGTTGCCGTCGTGTCGTTCGCGGGCGGCGGTGTTGAAGCCGTTGCGATCGAGGAACTTCGAGTCCACGCGCTGGACCGCCTCCGCCAAGAGCTGAGCTTCTTGCGGGGTGGGCAAGATGTTGAGGTCTTCGACGGTGTCTGGGAACGTGTCGAACAGCTCCTGGACGCTTTGGATCCGGGTGAGCTCGCCTTCGGGCTTGGTCCCGGCGAAGTGGCAGACGGTGTGTGCGCGGCTGATGTACTTGAGCGCGATGCCGTTGCGAAGCGTCGGGTCGAGCTGCTTCTGCACGTAGTTGTGCAGGCTCGCTGGGGTGGGCGTGGTGGAGTAGAAGTAGTCGTTGCCCTGCTCGCCAAAGCCGGGCTCCTGCTCCCAGACCGCCGCCTTCGACCCCTGGGTCTTGCTTCGGCCCGGCGAGCGCATTGCGTTGACGGCCTCGTGACCGTGAATCGACCCGATACACAGCTCGTTGGTCTCGCACACCGCGATCGAGTCGAGGTGGGGCATCAGTGCGGTGGAGTCGGGGGTGAGATACAGCCCCTGCCCACCGTCGGTGATCTCCTCGGGCATGTAATACAGGCAGCAGGCGTCGCCCCCTTCTCCACGCGTCAGGTTCTGCGCCGTGGCGAGACTCGGAGGCACGAACACGTGCCCGAAGTCCCACTGGTCGCGCAGGTTGATCTCGATGAGGTAGGTCGGGACCAGGTCTGCCTGCGTGTATGCGTGGGCGGTGCCAAACAGCTCTTCGTTGAGGGCAAAACGAAAGCCCGCTGCGAGCCCGCCGCAAAAGAACGGTGTGCCCACAGCCGCTCCGATCGCCTGCATGAAGCGACGGCGGCGCAGGGGGTGGAGCTCGTTGATTCTCGGTTTCCTACTCATCGGTTACTCCACTCCCGCGACAGCGGCCCGCACGACGTCCTCGTGGGTGAACACCGTCACCACGATCTCTTGCAGCGTCGGTTCATCCGAGATGCCGTCGATGGCCTCACCCAGCGCGATCGCGAGGTGCGGATCGATCGCTTGGCTCGTCCCGGACTCGATGCCAAACGCGTGCGCGAGCAGGTTCTTCGCGGTGCACTGGTCGAACAGTGGACTGTCCGCCAGCACTTCGGTCGCGTGGCGAAGGTTGCCGACTTGCTGTCCAAACATCCACGTGAACTCGCTCTTCGAGGCCTCCGGGTCGTCGAAGTGCGAGGCGTACAATCCGTCCGGGGAACGACCGAGCTCGCCTTCGGGATCTTGAAGCCCGTGGGCGTCGGAGCGCCAGGTCCCGGAGTCGTCGAACTTGACGAAGAGCTGGGCGTGCGCGCCGAACTGCGCATGGCAGGTGTAGCAGCCCGCTCCGTTGCCGAAGCCGCCCTCGGCCTCCTCGACCGTCTGTTCGTCGGGCGTCACTGCGCGGAACATCGGGATGAGGATTTCCTTCTCCAGTGGGGTCTGGATGTCGGCCTCCATGGGGTAGCCGCGACAGGCGAACACCTCGAGCATCTTCTTGGCGCGCCCGAGGTTGAACCGGCCCTTGTTGCTGATCAGGAAAGCCCGGGTCGCGAGGACACCGGCTTCGTACGGAGCGCCCGTGTCGCAATCGGTCATCTCCCCGTCTGCGGTCACGCAGTAGTCGGCGGTCAGCACCGTCGACCAGGGAAGGGAGTCCCGGACGATCTGCGCCACGAGGTTGCCGGGCAGCTCGAAGTCCACGCCATCGCGCTCGCCGCTGACCGAGAGGTCGGTAGAGACCATGTTGCGCATGGCTTCCGCGAACCCGGGCTCGGCGGTCCAGTTGGTCAGGAGCGTGGAGATCGCAGCGTCGCCCTCGGCCTCGATCTGCAGGTTTTCTTCGTACGTCAGCGAGCGGCCAGCCAGCGCCGGCGCGAGACGGCCGAGGTAGAACTCGACCTCGGCCGTGGTGAGCGGCTCGAGCATCTCGGGCTCGGCGGTCCCCGTGGTGTCGCCTCCATCCGGCTCGGTGGTGCCGGTATCCGCGCCCGTTTCCGGCGGGGCGCCTGCCTCTCCGCTGTCGCCACCGCCGCCGGTCGGCTGGTCAGGTAGACCGAGCCCGTTGCCTCCTGCGGACGTTGGATCACACCCCGAAGCCGCGATCAGCACCAGCCCAAGTCCCACTGCCTGCCCTCTCATGAATCCCCCATCACGTGCGCGCAGCGTCCAGTTCCCGTTCGCGGTGTGTTTGTCTCAGCGATAGACGATTTGGCCGCGACGGTATGGAGGCTTACGACCCGGACTCGGTACGGGACAGCGTCGTGCGGGGATCAACCCAGGATGCCCAGCGAGCTAGAACCGAATCGAGAGGCGTCGGCAACCGCAGCCGCGGGCTCTGCAACGACAGACTTGGGCTCCGCTAGGGGAGGCGGCGTTGGTTTGGGCCACCCCACGAACTGCAGCGCTGCGGGGGTCGATGCGACGGGAGCTGCCGGATACTTCTACTGTTTCGCGCTGTAGACTGGGTTCGCTTGCGCCATGAACCCGCCGGGCCGGCGGAATCAGCGCTTGACAGGAATGTTAGTTAGTTTAGTTTTAGGTGTGCGCCGGGCATGGATCCTCTTCTTGTGTACGGCGTGCGGGCCCGTGGTGGATGCAGGCTCCGAGCTCGGCGGATCGACGTCGTCGGCGAGCGAGGGGACCGAGGACAGCACGGCTTCCGTCGAGACCGCTTCAGGCGACGGCCCGTCCGCGGGCGTGACGTCGGCGTCGGGGGCAACCGCTTCACCAACGACGAGCGACGACGGTCCGCTGGAGAGCAGCGGTAGCGATGACAGCTCAGGGGATGGTGGGGTGACGTTCATCGATGATCCCACAGGATCGTGCGGGGACGTTCCCGATGGCGTCCTCGCCCACTGCTCGATCCCCGTCGGGTGTTCGCTGACCGGGCAGGACTGCCCCGACGGAGAGGCTTGTCGTGCGTGGGCCAACGATGGTGGAGACATCTGGAACGCAGAGCGGTGTGTGCCCGTCGACGCCGACCCGGGCCAAGTTGGTGATGCTTGCTCGTTTGAGGGGAGCTCGGTCAGCGGTATTGATTCCTGCGATGTCGGGCTGATGTGCTGGAACGTCGACCCCGAGACGCTCGAGGGCGCTTGCATTGCGTACTGCGCTGGAGATGACCCGGAGCTCGGTTGCGAAGATCCGGCGAACACCTGCAGCGTCCACAACGAGGGATTCCTGCCGCTATGCTTGCCCGCTTGCGACCCGCTCGGAGCATCATGTGGCGATGGCTTCGGGTGTTACCCCGGGTCCCAGGGCGACTTCGTCTGTCTTCGGGAAGGCGAACGCGTGGCGTTGGACTCGCTGTTTCACCCGGAGTGTCCTTCGGGGACATTCCGGACGCCCGAGGACCAGACCGCGGGGTGCACCGAGGGGGAGCCTTGCTGCGCCGCGTACTGCGACACGTCCGAGCCGTCGTCCTGCGGGCTCGATGTTGAGTGTGTTCCGTTCTTCGACCCGTCCGGCGAAGACTTCCCCAACCTGGGCTACTGCCAAGCGGAGACCCCATGAAACCATCACACACCCTACTCTCTGCTCATGGACGCCAAGGAGCCCTGCTCGGGTCTCTCGCCCTTGTGCTCGCGTCCTGCACGACCATCACGACGTTCGGGAGCTCCGACGGCACCGACGGCGAGGCGGAGAGTGGCGACTCGGGTGGGATCATTCCTACCGCCTCGACCGGGGTTCCGAGCAGCGAAAGCGACTCGACGACGGGCACCTCCAGCTCCGGGGGCGCTGACTCCTCTGGAGAAGTCGGCAATTCGTTCTTGAACGCGTCCACGTCCGACTCCGGCCTCTGCGGCGATGTGCTGCCAGACGGAGTGGTCGGGCACAGCACGATCTCCTGTTCGGTCATTCGGCAGGATTGCTGCCCCGGGGATGCCTGCCGGGCGTGGGCCAACGATGGAGGCGGGGTGTGGAACTCGACTCGGTGTGTGCCGGTCGACCCGGATGCGGGATCGGCCGGAGACCTTTGTCAAGTCGAAGGCAGTGACGTCACTGGCCTCGACAGTTGCGGCATCGGCCTGATGTGTTGGGAGGTCGATCCGGACACGCTCGAGGGGACGTGTATCGAGTACTGCAGCGGCACATCGGACGACCCGGTCTGCTCGAACGCGGATGACGTGTGCGGGATCGCCAATGACGGAGTCTTGGCGCTGTGCTTGCCGGGTTGCGATCTGCTGCTCAACGACTGCGATGGCGACGGCGCCTGCATCGAGGCCGAGAACGACGCCTTCGGCTGCATTGACGAGCGCTATACGAGGTGCCCGGCGGGGACGACCGAGATCCACCCTAGCTTCGGCTTGGACTGCGGCATGGATGAGCCCTGCTGCTCCCCGTACTGCGACCTGACCGAAGAGGCGCCGTGTGGCCCAGACCTCCTGTGCGCACCGCTCTCGGAGCCTTATGTCGCGTACCCAGACATCGGGGCCTGCGCGACCATGCTGGAGCAGTAGCCGCGGCATTGCTGCGCTTGGCTTTTGCTTGAGGACCTTGAACTGATGCTCTCTTATCTCTCGAGAATTAACGTCGCTTCCGTGGGCGGTCTGCTGATGCTGGCGTCCTGCACGGTGCTCAATCCAACGTTCGCAGGGGAGGACTCCTCCACCGGCGCAGAGACTTCGGACTCGAGCGTCACCCAGTCGTCCTCCTCGGGTGAGGGTTCCGAATCGTCGGTGAGTGACAGCATTTCGTCGACAACACTCTCCTCGAGCACCGGTGGCGGTGGGACAACGGGCAGCTCCGATTCCTCCGGAGGCGGTGACTCGGTTTCGTTTATCGAACCAACCGGAGGGTGCCGCACCCTCCTGCCCGACGGCGTGCTCGCGCATTGCAGTGTGGACTGCGACGTCTTGGAACAAGACTGCCCCGAGGGGGAGGCATGCCGCGCGTGGGCAAACGACGGAGGTTCGGTTTGGAACGCAACGCGATGTTCCCCCGTGTCGGAGAACCCTGACCAGCATGGGGATCCCTGTACGGTGGAGGGCAGCGCGACCTCGGGAGCCGATACCTGTGACGTCGGGCTGATGTGTTGGAACGTTGACAGCGAGACCCTCGAGGGCGAGTGCATCTCGTACTGCACCGGCACACCTGAGACGCCGATCTGTGAGGACCCCGATCGGACCTGCTCGATCACCAACGACGGGGTGCTCGCCCTTTGTTTCGCAGTGTGCGATCCGCTGTTGGGGAACTGTGATGGCGACAACATCTGCATCCCGGGGGTCAACGATCAGTTCGTCTGTGCCCCTGAGGAAGCGTCGTCATGCCCAGCTGGGATGCTCGACGTGCCCGCCAAGGATGTCGCGGGCTGCATCGAGGACGAGCCCTGCTGCACCCCATACTGTGACTTGTCCGATGCCACGCCGTGCGAACCACAGATGGAGTGCGTGCCGTTCTACATCGACCCCGCGCCCGCCTATATGAACCTCGGAGTGTGCATCACGGCCCTGTGATCCGGGTGATATCTTCGCGCGGTGAGCAAGCCTCGTCGTCACGGAGAGCCCCGCGACTCGGACACGCCTCGTCAGGAGCCGCTGTATTCGGACGACGTCGCGAGTCCGTCGCACGCGGAGCATGCCCGGTCGCTCGTCCAGCGGGTCGACATGGGCGTGTTGTCCACGCAGCACGCAGAACTCGACGGGCACCCGTACGGCTCGATGGTCATCTACGGGCTGCATGAGGGCGCACCGATCTTGCTGATCAGCGGGCTCGCCGAGCACACGAAGAACCTCGAGGCTTCCCCTCGCTGCTCCCTGCTCGTGCACGAGCGTGGTCCCAAGAATCCTCTGGCGCTCTCCCGGGTGACGCTGGTGGGCGAGGGTTCCAAGGTGGTGGGGCCGGAGCGTGAGGCCGTCGCGGCGTCGTTCCTCGCTCGTCACCCGGACGCGGCCTACTACGCCGACTTCACCGACTTCGCCTACTGGCGCATCAACGTGACCGGCGTTCGTTTCATCGGAGGCTTTGGGCGGATGTCGTGGGTCGAGCCCGAGCCGTGGGCCAAGGCCGAGCCGGACCCGCTGCTGGATGGGGCGAAGGGCATCATCGAGCACATGAACGAAGACCACGCGGACGCCCTTCGTCTGTACTCCGAAGCGTTCAGTCGCTCGGGGCCGGTCCCCGAAGCGGTGATGACCGGGGTCGATCGCTATGGCTTCGAGATGTCGGTGACGACCGACCAGGGCGCACGTCCCGTTCGCATCGCGTTCGATGCTCCGGCGACGGATACGACCGCGGTGCGCAAGGCGATGGTGACCCTCGTCAAGCGCGCCCGGGAACAACTCGGCCGCGAGAGCTGAGCTGTGGGTTGTGCTCGGCGGTCACGGTCCACGGCTCAAGCAGCGTAGCGGCAGCTGGAGCTACGCAGTTCTCCAGGGCCCGCTGCGCGACGTCGAGCCGCTGCTGGGCCGTGAGTCGACCGCAGGCGCGCAGCAGCGACGGGTCGAGGTCGTCGGAGATCGACACCGCGCGAGGCACGGCATCTTGGGCCTGCGTGAACGCAGCGGCCACGGCCGCCCGCAGGGATGCGTCACCACGCTGAAGCATCCAGGCGAGCGCTGACCAGGCGAGTTCGGCATGGCGAAGCTCTTGCTCCGCGATCTCCGACAGAATCGCAGCGACCGCGGGATCGGTGGCGCGGGACGCCGCGAGTCCAAGCTGCATGGCCGAGACGGTCTCCGCGATACAGCCCTCGGTTGCGAGCGAGACCGCCGAAGCGACCGGGTCGGCTGCGTTCTCCAGGGCTCCGTCGACCGCCAGCGCATCGGGACCCAGCTCCACGCCTCCATAAGCGCGTGCCAGACCGAAGAACGCACGGGCGTGCTCGACCTCATCGGCCATCGCTGCTTGCGCACCCGCGATGAGCGACGAAGGAGCGCCGACGCTGATCAGCTGCAGGACGAACCGCGAGAACGACGCCACGGATGCTGCTTCGTGGCACCCCTCTGCCGCCCAAGCCTCTGACAGGATGGACCGAGTCGAAGCCGAGAGCCCCACGAGGTTCGGGGAGCAGGGACGTGACCAGTCGTTGCGCCGCACCACACCGGGGACTCGGGCATCCCCTCGTACGAGGAACGGACGACCTGGGCATGACTGGCCCGGGGTGATGACGACCCACGAACAGCATGTCGTCTCGTCAAGAGAGAAGGGTTCGCATGCAACCCGCTCGGGTGATCCGCTGCATACGAGGCAGTCCCAGGCGGCATCGAGGTAGTCGTCCTCCGTCTGCGTGTCACAGGCAGCGTCGGCCACCCGATCGATGCAGATCGGATGGAGGATCTCGTACGGCGCGAGTTCAGCTGCACAGTCAGGCGCTCCATCCACGGGATCACAGGAGATGTCGAATTCGCCCACATCGGGGATCTCGCCGATATCGAAGAACTGATCTCCGAGATCGAATCGAGGGCCCTCGTCTTCTCCCCCCGTGTTGGGGAAGGTCGGGTCACCGGAGGTGGTCGACGCGGTGGTCGTGGCGGAGGAGACCGTCGCCGTGGTCGTGGTGTCCGATGTCGTACCGGAACTCGAGCCGTCACCGGTCTCCCCGCCTTCTGTGCCGACGACGGGCCCACAACCCACGCCACCCATCGCCATCCCCAACGCGACCGCCGCACGAAGTCTATTGGCGATGTCCATCCATTCCATCGTGTCTAGGGTCTCGCGTCCGGTCCACGGTGACAATGCCATCGCCACCGGCGCTGGTCGCCGGATCGGCTACGGGGCTTGAAGTCGGTGCAGCTCGGCCGCGATTTCCAGCCCGTCGTCGGTCTGCGTCTGGCAGTGCAAAACGACGACGGAGGTCTGTGCATCGAGCGCGTGGCCGGTGCCGCCGCTGCAGCCCTCGACCGTGTGCTCCCATTGACGGTCTTCATCCTCGATGCCGGCGTATGCCGCGACCGCACAACCGGCGCTTGGGTCGAGGCTCTCGGCACAGTTGGAGCGCTCCTGGCTCAAGTAGCCGGTCGACGAGTAGGGGCTGCGCAGGACCAGGTCGGGATCCGTGACCACGGTCGAGAGGATCGTGGCATCGGGAGAGACGGTGACAAGCGTCAGGTCATCGACGTCGACGACCGCAAGCGCGTTTCCGTCGGCGTCCAGTCGCAGCTCGGTGACGCGATCGGTGCCCCCGCTCGCCGGAAATCGGAGCTCGGCGATGGTCTGCAGGTCGTCGTCGACCCATACGAGCCACGCGTCGGCTTGGGAACTCGCCGGGGACGTTCCCCAGCTCCCGCCGAGCAGAAATCCATGCGCGTCGGATGCGAGGACGGAGTCGAAAAGCGTGCCGCGACCGTCCGGGTTGGTCCAGGTTCGCGTGCCCACGACTGCGCCGAGGCTGTCCAGGTGTACGGCCCACCCGTACACCGCATTCGGGTTGTCCTCAGCCAACTCGAGTCCGACCGCGATGGCTCCCCCGTTGCCGGTCGCCGCAACGCTTCGCGGCCGGGAGGGGAGCGTGGTGGTCCACTGCGGTTCGCCGTCGGCGGAGAACTTGGAGACTTCGTTGTTGGACTCTTCGATGTCGGAGTAGTCGACGATCGAGATGAAGACCGAGCCGTCCGCTCCGGTGGCGAGACCGGTGAGGTCGAGGTCGTCGGACTCGCTGAACTCGTTCTGTGGAAAGGGGAACGAGCGTTCCCACAGGAGTCCGCCTTCTTCGGCGAACGCGCCGACCCAGAGTCCGTCGTAGACGGTCAAGTCGCCGAACGTTCCTTGGTATCCGCTGACGCCGGCGGCGACGATCGAGCCGTCCGCACGGACGTCGATGTCGTGAATTGATCCGCTGTCCAGGATGCCAAGGAGTTCACTTTCCGCGGCGGGGACCAGGTCTTCGCCCGATTCGCTCTCGGACTCGGAACCTGCAGTGGGTTCGTCGCCGAGAGACTTCGAGCCGGGGTCGCAGGCGAGACCTGTCGCAACGCAAGACAGGCCGATGAGAAACGCTGAGTGCTTCAAGTTCATGGCTATGTCGGTTGAGTGCACGCGCGGCTCCAAACCCGTCACTGTGCCGACGAAGTTTTTTCGTCGCGTGGGAGACCGCATCGCGCTCGGACTTTGGTGGCCAAGGCGCTGCGGGGATGGGCGCGCACAAACGCAGCGCCTGACCCGGTATCGGTTCGGTCGACCATGCACGCTGCGCTCGCCGCGATGGCGTTGCGCTCGGTAGCGAGCTGCGGCGCGGCGAAACCATCACGATGAAAGTCGCACAGCGCGAGCGCCTGCTTGGGCTTGCCGCGATCCAGTGCAGCTTCGGCTCTCGCGATGAGGTCGGCCTCGGCACGCAAGGCGTCCGCCGTCGTGGGTGCAGGCGCATCGGCTTGGCGGGGCGCACGAGGGGCCCGGCGCGGCTCCGCTGGCGTCACGTTGGGCGTCTC